>JBBQTV010000034.1:0-21897 GCA_038212935.1 Pyrinomonadales bacterium
GACGCAGATTGTTATCGGAGCAAGCCGAAGCTCAGATGGCGTTATCCTGCAAAAAGCCGAAGAGCTTTACAAAAAATATCGACTGCGACGCGTTTATTATTCGGCGTTTTCGCCTGCGGAGTTTACCTCTCCCGATCTGTCCAGAACGCCTACGCCGCCGATGCGGGAACATAGATTATATGAGGCTGACTGGCTGATACGGCACTACGGATTTTCGGCGAGAGAGATAACGTCGCAGATCGCCGATGGCAATCTCGATCTGACCAAGGACCCGAAACTCGTTTGGGCTTTAGCGAATCGGCAAATGTTTCCCGTCGACATAAATCGCGCATCGCGATCGGCGATGTTGCGAATACCAGGCATCGGCGTAAGAAATGTTGACCGAATATTAAAGATCAGGCGATTCCAACAGCTACGGCTTGCAGACCTTATTCGGCTAAAAGTGAGCATGAACCGGGCGAAGTGGTTTGTCGTAGCGGCCGATCATAATCCGGACGTTTTCAGTCTCGATAGGGCGAATCTTTTGGCGAAATCTCGCCAGCAGGCGATGCAGCCGTCCCTATTTGCGCCGATGCAGGCGTCCGTGGTGATGGGAGAGCTTTAATGATAAATGTCACCGTCGGAAAAGACCTCGCAAGCTGGCGGGATGTCGCGCGTGAACTGTTGGGACACGGCATCCGCCCGGAGGAAGTAGTTTGGGGAAATGCAAAACAGGCCGGACTTTTTGCAGATCATTCAGTCGGCTCTAAAGCTTTGACCAATAATGTGCGCGTACCTGCCGATTTTCTGAAACTGTCCGAGGCGGTAGCGTGCTTCGACAGCGATGCACGATGGCCGCTGCTGTATCGACTGCTTTTTCGGATCTCGCGCGGTGAACGAAACTTGCTTGAGGTCGATTCAGACCTGGACGTTCGGCAAGCTCGTTTGATGGAGAAGGCCGTGAACCGGGACGTCCATAAATTTCATGCTTTCGTTCGGTTTCGCGAGACCGAGTGCGAAGGCGAAAAGGTCTTTGCGGCCTGGCACGAACCGCAGCATTTTACCGTTGAGCGGTCGGCACCTTTCTTCATGCGGCGGTTCGGTGAGATGCGGTTTTCGATCTTTACGCCGAAATTGTGTGCGCACTGGGACCTGGAAGAGCTTACGTTTTCACCCGGCGTCGAGAAGGTCGCCATTGACGATGACATGATGGAGGATTTTTGGCTGACGTATTATCGTGCGATCTTCAATCCGTTTCGGTTGAAGGTGAATGCGATGAAACGCGAGATGCCAATGCGGCATTGGCGGACGCTGCCGGAAGCGAAACTTATCAACGAGCTCATCGCCGAAGCCGAGAAGGCCGTCTAGATCGGGTCCAAACAGAGCGCACGACCACGAAAACAAGGACGGAAAGCAATCCACCAACCGTGTCGAGCAAAACGTCGCCAGCCGCCCCAGTACGCTCTTCGTTAAAGCTTTGCTGAAATTCGTCGCCCGCGGCGATCGCGATGACAAGTGCCAAAACGGCTGCCGGCCACCATAGACGGAGCCTCTCAATTTGCGAAGATGCAAAAGCACGTGCCGCCAAAAGACCGAGCACGAAATACACCGCGACATGGGCGGACTTACGGATATAACCGTGATAGAGCTGAAGCGTCGCTGCGTCGGCTGCCGGAAAGAAAAACTCAAGCAGCGGTCGGATGAACCTCGACGTTTCAGTTATCGCTCCAGCGCCGCTCGACAGATAAAAGATTACGCCGATCCAAAAAAGAATCGGCGCGTAGCGTATCAGACGCCCGCGCCAATTTGACTGCTTTGCTGAAGAGTCCACTACGGCATCTGCCTCATTATGTCACCCATCGAAGTGAAAAATCCGTAGCCGTAGAATACGACACCAATTATGCCGAGGATCATCGGTATCAGCCCCTGCTTTTTAACAAAGAAAAAGATGATGCCCGCTAGCGGCTGGAAAAAGAAATTAACGATCGCCCACACGGCCTTTTCACCTGTACTTCCACCTGTCTGAATACTAAGGATAACGAACCACACAACGCAGATGAGCATAAGCAATGCCCCGACACCTAACATCATAGATCTATCCTCCGATTGTTTTGAACGAATGGAAAAGCAAGCAAAGGATAGCTGAATTCATTACCGAATTCAATCCGCTTTTGCTTGCTCTAATTCCTTTGTAACCAACGCTAAGACTCCGCTAGGCAGCGGCGGCTCCGCTGACGACCTCGATGATCTCTTTGGTGATCGCAGCCTGGCGGATGCGGTTCATGTTAAGGGTCAGGGTATCGATGAGCTCGCCTGCGTTCTTGGACGCCGAGTCCATCGCTGTCATACGGGAACCTTGTTCGGAAGCGACTGACTCGAGCATCGCGCGGTAAACTTGCGTGACAACCTGTTTGGGTAATAGCTTGCCAAAGATCTCAGCGGCCGGCTGTTCGTAAATGTACTCGGCTTCGAGGCCATCTTCGCTTGCTTCACCGCTCTCGATCGACGGGATCGGCAAAAGTTGCTCGATCACCGGCTTCTGAGAAAGCACCGTCTTGAATTCCGTGAAGACCAAAAATACCTTGTCGATTGATTCGTCGTCGGTGAATGTCTTGATCAGATTCTCCGCGATCTCAGCGGCGTCGGTATATTTCACCTGACCGGCGCCAGTTAAGCCAAGGTATTCGGCCTGCATCTTGACCTCGCGGCGTTTGAAGAAGTCTCGGCCCTTTCGTCCGACGGAAATCATTTCGGTCGATTTGGTCGAGTTGTTTTTAAGGAAAGCCTGCGTTGCTTTGATCACATTAGCGTTGAATGCTCCGGCCAGACCCTTATCAGCCGTAACGAGTACGACAAGATACTTCTCGTCGCCGCGCGGTGTCAGCAGCGGATGCGAAAAGTCTTCAGCGACCTTGGCACTCAAACCGCCAAGCACTGCGGACATTTTAACAGCAAAAGGTCGAGCAGCCGTTACGCGGTCCTGTGCGCGTTTTAGCTTGGCCGCGGCGACCATTTTCATCGCCTTAGTGATCTGCTGAGTGTTCTTGACCGACTTAATACGTCGGCGCATGTCTAGCAAACTAGCCATAATTTACTTAGAAGCCCGGAGTCTGGCTTGAGTCGGCTTGCGACTCAAGGCCTACGACCAAAGGCTCACCTATGCTGCTGCCGTTGCGGCGGTCTCCCAGCGAGTTGCTTTGAAATCCTGGACCGCTTCTTTCATTTCGGCCTTCAGATCGTCGTCGATGGTTTTCTTTTCGCGCATCGTGTTCATCACGCCCGGATGAGCGTTCTTCATGTACGCGATAAGTTCTTCTTCGAAACGCTTTAGGTCCTCGACGGCGATGTCATCTGTATGCCCGTTCGTGACGGTCCAGATGATCATCACCTGCTGTTCGACCTCCATCGGCTGATATTGTCCCTGTTTGAGGATCTCAGTAAGGCGGCGGCCGCGTTCGAGTTGTGACTGCGTCGATTTATCAAGATCTGAGCCGAACTGAGCGAATGCAGCGAGTTCGCGAAACTGTGCTAGGTCGATGCGGAGAGTACCTGCGACCGCTCTCATTGCTTTGATCTGTGCCGAACCACCAACACGCGAAACCGAGTTACCGACGTTGATGGCCGGGCGGACGCCGGAGTTGAACAGGTCAGATTCGAGAAAGATCTGTCCGTCGGTGATCGAAATAACGTTGGTCGGAATGTAAGCCGAGATGTCGCCTGCCTGCGTCTCGATGATCGGCAGCGAGGTCAGCGAGCCGCCGCCGCGCGCGTCCGACATCTTTGCCGCGCGTTCGAGCAAGCGTGAGTGAAGATAAAAAACGTCGCCCGGATATGCTTCGCGGCCCGGTGGACGTCGGAGCAAAAGCGAGATCTCGCGGTAAGCAGCTGCCTGCTTCGACAGATCGTCGTAGATAGTCAGAGCGTGGCGGCCGTTGTCGCGGAAGTATTCGCCTATTGCGCATCCGGAATAAGGTGCAAGGAATTGCATCGCGGCCGGGTCAGATGCGGTAGCCGAAACAACGACGGTGTAGTCCATCGCACCATAATCTTCGAGCTTCTTAACGACCTGTGCAACGGTCGAAGCTTTTTGGCCGATTGCGACATACACGCAGATCACGTCTTTGCCTTTCTGGTTAATGATCGTATCGATCGCAACGGCTGTCTTACCGGTCTGGCGGTCGCCGATGATCAGCTCACGCTGTCCACGACCGATCGGCACCATGGCGTCGATCGCCTTGAGGCCCGTCTGTAGTGGCTCTTTAACCGGCTGACGATCGATGATGCCCGGAGCAATGCGTTCGACCGGATTGAAAAGATCGGTCATGATCTCGCCTTTGCCGTCGATTGCATTTCCTAGAGCGTCAACGACACGGCCGATCATTGCATCACCGACGGGAACGCTCATGATGCGCTTGGTTCGCTTTGCTTCGTCGCCTTCTTTGATCGTTTGAAAATCACCGAAAAGCACGCAGCCCACCTTGTCTTCTTCGAGGTTGAGTGCGAGGCCACGAACGGCGTTCGGAAATTCAAGCAATTCGCCCGCCATTACCTTTTCAAGCCCGTGTACTTCGGCGATGCCGTCGCCGACCTTGATTACGGTACCGACTTCGTCGACCGTCATGCTCGAATCAAAATTCGCGATCTGTGCACGGATGATCTCATTGATCTCGTTTGCCTTAAGTGCTTCCATATTATTTTTTCGTAGTTCGCGACCTTATGCTCGCGGGCACCGTTCTGCATTTAATTGCTTTGAACGATCGCAAACGAACTACCTGCTCATTAATTCTTCTCTTAAATGTTCTAATTGAGTTTTGACCGAACCGTCATAGACCGTCGAGCCAATTCGCGTAACTACGCCGCCGATCAGTTCGGTATCGATCTTATAGGTGAGCCGAACATCTTTGCCGGTTACTTTTTCCAGATTTTTTTCGAGCTCTGCCTTCTCCGCCGCCGTAAGTTCGTGTGCAGACGACACCTCGCCATTTACGACGCCGCTGCGTTCTTCGAGCACGGATTCGAACCGCTCGTTAATTTGCGAAAGTTCGGTAAGCCGGCTGTTGCGAAGCAAGACCCGCAGAAAGTTGGCGGTCGTCGTCGAAGGCTTCGAACGGCTCAAAAGGCTTTCCAGGACGTTCTCTTTCTTAAGATGAGCGATCGACGGATTGGAGAACGCCCCGCTTAGGTCAACACTTGAGTTGATCATCTCTTCCCAACTTTTCAGCTCGGTCTTGACGGTCTCAGTTTCGCCGGTCTTCAGAACGATGTCTGCCAGGGCGGTTGCGTAACGCCGGGATACGGTTTCAACACTCATCTCAGTTCAAACCTCCGATAGACTGAATGCCGGCCTTTATCAGCTTCGAATCTTTGTCAGGAGTCATTTCGCCGCGAAGTTTTGCTTCCGCCAACCGGAGACTTTCGTCAACCGCGAATCGACGGAGCTCGAGCCGTGCCACCTGGCCGATCCGATTTATCTCGCCCGCGGCCTGCGCCTTCAGCTTTGCTGCCTCGGCCTCGGCCTGAGCGGCAAGCCGCTGCTTTTCCGCGTCGATCTCGGCACGCGCCTCTTTCTTCAGGTGATTGATCTCGGATTCGGCGCCAGCCAGCTTCGCCTCGACGTCTGTTAGCCTAGCGATTGCGGCTTTCTTTGCCTCCTCGGCCTTGATCAGCTCTGCTCTGATGTCTTCACGACGGGCTTTGAATGCATCGGATAGCGGCTTCTTGAGCAAATATGTCAGGACTAGAACGAATATCGCAAGGTTAACGAACTTCCATACCTCAAAACCCGGGTAGTTCAAGTATTTATCCCAGGTGTAGGCGAAGCTTCCTGGCTCCGCCTGTGTTCCGGCGGCTGCAAGGAAGATTGTCGAACTTAGTAGGAATGCAAACATATTACGCCTTCAATATATTCGAACTGATCTGGTCCGCCATCTTGTGTGCTTCAAGCGCGACCTCGACCTTCGCTTCGCTTTTTAGCTTCTCAAGATCCGCGCGCTCGGCAGCAAGTAGATCCGATGTTTGGGTCCGCGCATCGGCAATTGCCTGCTGGCGCGCCTCGACCGCTTCGTTCCGCTCGCGTTCTATCATCTCGTAGGTCTCGCTGCGGGCCTCGAGCATGGTTTTCTCGTATTGTTTTTGTTTCGCGGAGACGTCCGCAAGAATCTCCTCAGCCTCGCCGCCGCGACCGACCTTTTTCTTCGCACGTTTTTCAATGATCGCGTTGATCGGCTTGAAAAACGTCCGGTTGAGCGCCCAGATCATTATTAGAATGAGCGCAATATGGATGAAAAGAGTGCCGTCCGGAAAGAGCTGGATCGATTCGGCAAAAGCCAGCAAAAACATATTAATATTAAAAGTACTGCTAAATATAAAGCTACGATAGCGTGAGTCCCAAAACATAAAAGACTATCACGCGCCATTTTGGCGGTCAAGCGGACGTTTGAAGACGCTTTGACCATAATTTCTGTGCGATAATCGGAGTCGTGGTGCAATCAATTTTTGAACAATTTTTACGTTTCGTGGGGGTTGAGCAAGAGTTCACAGACCTTTCGCCTTGGCAAGTCGGCGTCCGGACTATTTTGGTTTATGTCATCGCGTATATTTTGGTTCGACTCGGGAAGCGCAGATTCATGGGTGATTTTTCGGCCACCGATATAATATTGGGTTTTATCGTCGGATCGGTGTTGGCAAGAGGTGCCACGGGTGCGATAACCATTTTGAATATGCTGATCGTGGTCAGCGTTTTGCTGGGAGTACATTGGGCCTTCGCCACGATCTCGTATTATTGGGGCGGTTTTGAGGACGTGGTCGAAGATGATCGTCGAAAATTGGTCGAAGACGGTAAAGTGATCCAGGAGGCTCTTAAAGCAAGTAAGATCACCCGCGAAGAACTAAAGCAGGCATGTCGCGAAAATGGGAATGTGGAAGATATCGATGAGGTCAAAGCCGCCTATCTGGAACGCGACGGAACGATAACGATCATAACGAAAGATGACTGATGAGAAGCCGCTTTCTGGTAATCATTCCATGATCGCGAATCCTAAGACGCGGTCTCCTCGTAACCAAACGCTGGAGGTGTCGCCGGCAGAACGCGAGAGCCTCTCGGCTTTGATCGGTTCGATCGCTCCCGACGGATCGCGATCGATCTGCGGCGATGCATTTGCCGAACTGCCCGGCATCGAAGCGGGCACGATCGATCTTCTGCTTGCTGACCCGCCATACAACCTTGATAAAAAGTTTGGCCGGGAATCGTTCAAGGCCTCGGCCGATGATGATTATGAGGCCTGGCTCGACGAATGGCTACAGCTCTGTGTACCGCTTCTTAGGCCCGATTCCAGCATTTACATTTGCGGCGACTGGCGAAGCACTGCTGCGATACAGCGTGCCGGTTCGCGGCATTTCCGGCTTCGTAACCGCATTACATGGGAACGCGAGAAGGGCCGCGGTGCGAAAGCGAACTGGAAGAATACGTCCGAAGATATCTGGTATTTCACGATGTCGGACGATTTCACATTCAATATCGATGCGGTAAAGCAGCGACGACGCGTCATCGCACCATATCGTGAGAGCGGAAAACCGAAAGACTGGACGGAGACTGCGAACGGGAACTTTCGCGATACTTATCCGTCGAACTTATGGACGGACATCTCGGTACCGTTCTGGTCAATGCCGGAGAACACGGATCACCCGACGCAGAAGCCGGAGAAGCTGCTTGCAAAGATAATCCTTGCAAGTACGAACCTAGGCGATATGATCCTCGACCCATTTGCCGGCAGTGGAACAACGGCTGTTGCCGCAAGGAAGCTTGGCCGAAGGTTCATTGCGATCGAATCGGATGAAGAATATTGCCTACTCGCCGCGAAACGCCTCGAACTCGCAGAAGCAGACAAGGGTATTCAAGGCTTTACTGACGGCGTTTTCTGGGAACGAAACTCTGGTAAATGAGAAACCAGATCTTTAGTGCCTTCTCCGTGCTGATTCGTGGCTATCTGTGGATAATACTTTTATGAAGATCGCGACATGGAACGTTAACTCCATCAACATTCGGATGGAGCAACTGCTTGCTTGGCTGAAAGAGACCAAGACGGATGTTGTTTGCCTGCAGGAGACGAAGTGCGTTGACGAAAACTTCCCGTTTCAGGCCCTTCATGACGCAGGATATCAGACGGCGTTCTTTGGGCAAAAGTCATACAACGGCGTCGCTATACTTTCGAGACACGAGATCGAAGCTGTGCAAAAAGGTTTCGATGACGATGCCGACGAATCACCGAAACGGCTGATCGCCGCAACCATCAAAGGCGTGCGCATCGTGAACACCTACATTCCGAACGGCACCGAGCTCTGGACAGACAAATTCACCTTCAAGCTTGATTGGCTGCAGAAGCTGCGGCGGTTTTTTGACGATACGTGCGAATTGAATAAGGACGTCCTTTTATGCGGCGATTTCAACGTGGCGATGGACGAGTTGGATGTCTGGAGTGTGCCGCATTGGGAAGGAAAGCTGCATTTTTCCAAACCGGAACGGGCTGCGATGTTCCACGTAAAGCAATGGGGCTTCATTGACCTTTTCAGAAGAATGAATGGCGACGCGCAAGAGTTCTCATGGTGGAACTATCGAGAAGGTGCCTGGCAGCGAAACCGCGGCCTTCGCATCGATCATATCTGGACCTCACCTTCGCTTGCCGAAAAGTGCACCGATTGCCACATCGACCGGTCAACCCGTGACCTTGAGCGACCGAGCGACCATGCTCCCGTCGTGGCCGAATTCAAACTATAGATATGGCCGACACCCGCAACGAAATGATCTGGCGGCAATTTGGTGCGAGCATCGACATGCTCGAGAACGCGATCGAGGCGTGTCCGGAAGACAGATGGGGCGACGCGGCCGGTTTTCAGGAGTTCTGGTATATCGCGTATCACACGCTTTTTTGGACCGATCTTTATCTGCATGGTCCGGTCGAGGGATTCCTACCGCCCATTCCGTTCGGTTTAGAAGAGCTCGACCCAAAGGGAGCGTTCCCGGATAAGGTTTACTCGAAGGACGAGCTCGTTGGCTACGCCCGCCATTGTCGCGATCGGCTCCGCTCGATCCTAGCTGACATCAGCGAAGATAAATTCAGTGAGATCATTTCCCACGGCAAACGTGCGATGTCGTACGAGGAACTACTTTGGTACAACATGCGCCATGTTCAGCATCACGCGGCTCAACTAAACCTACTATTGCGTCAAGCGGGTGCTTCCGTCCCGCGTTGGGTATCAAAGACCACAAGCACCTTGACGTAGGAAGCAAAGGGCTGCCGTCGATTTCGCAAAATGATGGAATCCTGTACGTCTCTGAATTGCAATACTTACAACTATTTGGAGGCGACATGGGATTCAATATTTTTGCTGCGGGTAATAAAAACTTTCAATATACACGAGACAATTGTTTGGATGATAGTAGTTTCAAGCCGATCGAACTGCTTGGCAAGCTCCAGTCGATGGAGCCCACAAAGGTCGGCGCAGTTACAACGGGCATCGATGTAGCGCTGCCCTCGGCAGGTGTTATTGATGGAATGAAGGCGATCGCTACGATGCAATTTCTTCATCTTCTCAACACCACTGTGAGCATGCTTGCAATGCATCCGAAGGCTCGTGATGGGTGGATATTTGTATCGGCCCGCGAATCGCACATGTTATGGCCCGACACTGGCGGCAATGGTGAATATCGATTCAAACCCGGTAATAGCCCGGGACACGAGTTCATGAAAAAGATCGGGCCGGCATTAAAGGAGGCCGATATGGCGAACTGGGGCGTTCTGCGCGAACTGGTACTCTGCCTTTCCAAATACGAACGGCATGTCGGCAACTCTATCCCGTGTATCAATATTCAGCTTTCACATTAGTGGGGCAGGCGAGATTGCCGAGTTCAATTAAAATGGCGGTATGACCGACGACTTAGTGAACGGCGAACTATTCTATAAGCATCTTTCAACCGAAGAGATCGAGGCAGGCATGGAACACGTGCTTGCCTCGCCGACGTCTATCGGCACGCTCGAGATGATAGTCCGTCGTCCCGATGTCGGGAAACGCGAAACGTTGGAGATCGGCGAATTAGACATCGAACACGGGCTTGTTGGCGATAATTGGTTGACTCGCGGCAGCTCGCGGACCTCGAACGGCTTGGGGCATCCTGAGATGCAGTTGAATCTGATGAACTCGCGGCTTGCCGAATTGATTGCCGGCGGCCGCGAACGCATGAAGCTTGCCGGAGATCAGCTAGTGGTCGACCTCGACCTAAGCGGCAAGAATCTTCCGCCCGGAACGCGGCTCGCCATCGGTTCGGCTGTGATCGAGATCACGCCGATCCCGCATCTGGGCTGCAAAAAATTTGTCGAACGCTTTGGCATTGAGGCGATGAAATTCGTCAACTCCGAATTCGGCAGAATGCATAATCTTCGCGGGATAAATGCGAAGGTCGTTTTGTCGGGAAAGGTTACGATCGGCGATACGGTCGAGGTACACCGATGAGCGGGCTTCAGAAGGCTGCCAATCGGGCATAATTACGGAATTGAAACCCTTGTCAGATGTCATCCGTATGACATCAAGCATTGTTGCGTCTGGTCAATAAGGGTGCTATACCTAGCATTCATCCGCAGTCAATATAAAGCTGATCTCCGCTGCCTTAGATGTTCAAAGGCCGCATTCGGCAAACTGACGAGACGCAACGCGGCCAACCAAACAACAAGGAGCAATTTAATGAAAAGAACCACACTCGGGTTTTTGCTGACCGTAATGATCGGCGCAGTGGGAACGATAGGCGTTACGGCGCAAGATCCGCCATCGCCGACCCCGACTCCAGCTGAGACGCCGGTTACTCCAGGCGCCCCGGGACCCGGTCCCCGGCCCGGAATGACGCCGCCCGGCGCATCACAAGATCCGCAGCCGTACGACAAGGTCATAACCAAAGACGCTGTTTCAAAGGACGGCATCTTCAAGGTCCATAAAGTAAAAGACAAGTTCTATTACGAAATACCGAAGGATCAACTCAACCGCGAGTTCCTCTGGGTTACCCAGATCGCCCGTACGACACTGGGCGTTGGTTACGGCGGACAGGCTCTTGGCCGCAGAGTTGTAAGATGGGAACGAAACGACAATAAGATCTTTCTTAGAAGTATTGATTACGGAATAGTAGCGGCTCGTGACCAACCAATTGCTCGTGCGGTGGCCGCGGCAAACAACGACACCATCCTGATGGCGTTTCCAGTTGCCGCCTGGGGGCCGAATGATGCGGCAGTGATCGAGGTTACGCGCCTTTTCACGACAGACCTTGCCGAACTCTCCGCCCGTCAGCGTCTGCAGGCGACAATGCTCGACGCAACGCGAACGTACATCGAACGCATTGCGACGTACCCCGAAAATATCGAAGCGATCGCGACGCACACCTATGTTCGCAACCCATCGCCGATGGGCGGCGGCGGCGGACAAAATCCTTTTGGTGCCGCAGGAATGCGACCGGGCAGTGCCACCGTTGTGCTCAATCACAGCATGGTCAAGCTTCCGGACGATCCGATGCAGCCGCGTCTATTCGATGAGCGCGTCGGCTACTTCTCGGTCAGCCAGTACGACTACGGCCGCACAGAGCATAAGGCGGCTCAACGACGATTTATTACGCGATGGCGATTGGAGAAGAAAGATCCTTCAGCCGCGATCTCGGAACCCGTAAAACCGATCGTTTATTACATTGATTCCGCGACACCGGCATGGCTCGTACCGTTTACAAAACGCGGCGTGGAAAAATGGCAAAAAGCTTTTGAGGCCGCCGGATTCAAAAACGCGATAATCGCGAAAATGGCGCCGTCGCCTGAAGAAGATCCGGATTTCAACGCCGAGGACGCTCGTTATTCTGTCATCCGCTGGCTTCCGTCGACCATTGAGAATGCATCGGGCCCGCACATCAACGATCCGCGCACCGGCGAAATTCTCGAGTCAGACATCCAGATGTATCACAACATCATGAACCTTCAGCGTTCCTGGTACTTCCTGCAATCAGGCCCGCTCGACCCGCGCGTCAAAACGCTTCCGATGCCGGACGACCTGATGGGCACGCTGGTCGAATACGTTGTTGCACATGAGGTTGGACACACGCTCGGCTTTCAGCACAATATGAAGGCGAGCTCGATGTATCCCGCCGAGAAGGCCCGCGACAAGAATTGGGTCAAGAAGATGGGCCACGTGCCAACGCTGATGGACTATTCGCGTTTCAATTACGTCGCGCAACCCGAGGATAAGATCGACGTCGAAGACCTCGTTCCGGGTATCGGACCTTACGATGAATGGGCGACGATGTGGGGCTACAAACCGATCCCTGCGGCGAAATCATCAGACGCTGAGCGTTCGACCCTAGATGAATGGGCCAGGCAGCAAGACACGACGCCGTGGTTCCGCTTCTCGACAGCGGGTTCGGCCGGCAGCGACCCGGGTGAGCTAACCGAAGCGGTCGGCGACGCTGACGCTATCTATTCGACCGAACTCGGTATTCGCAATTTGAAGCGTGTTTCGCAGATGCTGGTTCCGGCGACCACGACTGAGAAGGGAGAGCCGTACAATGACCTTTCCGAACTCTACGGACGTATGTTGGGGCAATGGACGCTTGAGCTAAATCACGTTGGAGCGATCGTCGGCGGATACAATTCGCAGCAGAAGCATATCGGCCAACAGGGACACCGGTTCAATCTGATCCCGAAGGCACGACAGAGTCAGGCGGTCAGCTTCTTGCATCAGAATGCATTTGCTACGCCGACATGGGCGATCGACAAGGAGATCCTTCGTCGGATCGAGCCGATAGGTGTTTTGAACCGCGTTCGAAACGCTCAGAATAGTGTGCTTAACAATCTGCTATCCAGTGCAAGATTTGCTCGACTGGTCGAACAGCAGACTCTTGATGGAAATGCCGCATACCATCCTGCTGATTTCCTTGCTGACGTAAGAAACGGGGTTTTCTCAGAACTCACAGCACAGAACGTCACGGTTGATGCATATCGCCGCAATCTGCAGCGGGCATATCTCGACATCGCGAACAATAAACTTAATGCACCGCCGCCGACTGTCCCGCAAGGGCTTCCGGCCGGCTTTGCTGCCATGTTTATGTCGAGCGGTGACGAGCGTGCGTTCTATCGTGCTGAACTGCGAGAGATCCGTGCAATGGCCGAAAAAGCACTTGCGAACACGACGGACCGGACGACCCGGGTTCATCTCGAAGGCATTCGTGATCAGGTTGAGAAGATCCTTGACCCGAACGCTCGGCCTGCGTCCAATGCCGGAGCGAACCAGTTCGCGATGGAGATGCTGGAGCTGTATTTGAACCCAACATCCTGCTGGCCCGATTACAAGATCGAGCCATAGGAGAAATCCAAACTAAAGCAAAAGGGGCTGAGCGATCAGCCTCTTTTTTTTCGCCTGATCACGACAATACCCCTTGGGCCAGATCGGCAAGCACCTCGATAAGTGGAAGTATTGTGATATACTCTCCGACACCCAAATCCACTAGTGTCTACCAGAAAGGAGAGGTATGAATCTAAACCTTGCTGCCCGCTTACTTCCCCCATCAATTGTCTGCTTGGTGATCTTTGCTGTCCCGCTACTAGGGCAAACGAGTGAACACTGCACGCCGGAGACAGAGGGAGCTAACAAAGCCATAGCCCGGAAATTTTACGAACAAGTATGGTTCACGAACAATCCTGAGATCGTCGACGAGGTGTTCGCAGCTGAGTATGTTGCTCACGACATTGGCGACGTAAAAGGCGTACGAGAACCGGCATCGATGCAGAAAGAGATCGCCGGATTTCTATGGGACAACGGAAATATGTCCGGTAGTATCGACTTTCAGATCGCCGACTGTGATCTCGTTGCGACCCGATGGCAATGGAGGTTTCAAGCGACGTCTCTCATGTTTAAGATCTTGGGTGGACGTGAACAAGTCCCGATCATAAACGTGTTCCGTTTTGAGAACGGAAAGGTGGTCGAAGTATGGAATCATCGCCATGACATCGACACGCCAATGGGCAACGTCAAATTCGTCCAAGGCCTTGCGGTCGGACTCATTCCGACGTTAGTCCTTCTGGCAATATCCTTACTGCTTTGGCGAAAGCTACGAATATCGAGGAAAGCGACATCTTAGTCCACGGACTTCTTTCATCCAGAACGATATCTTGTTAACCCATTTGCAGTTGATTGTCGTTGTACAAGGTGTATAGCGACTTTTTGTTTAACGAAGCATTTCTTTCTGAGGAACAATATATGAACAATGCAACAGCACAATCAGGCGACCGCGAGGCGATCGCAAAGGCAATTCAAACTTATGTTAGCGGCGGCATTTCAGGAAAGAGTGACGATATGAGGCCTGTCTTTCACGAAGGTGCGACGATATACGGCTACATCGGCCCCGACCTTTTCGGCGGCCCGATCGAAGGCCTCTTTGAATGGAACGACGGCAACGGCGGCGCCGCCGATCTGCGACCAAGCATCGCCAACATCGACATCGAAGGCTCCATCGCCACCGTCCGCCTCGAACTCGACAACTGGACCGGCCACCGCTTCACCGACATGTTCACCCTCCTAAAAACCGACGGCGAATGGAAGATCATCAGCAAGGTATTCTATCTGCATCCGGAGGACTGATGACGGGAGGAAAAGTGATCCAAGAATTTTTTATCATTTTGAAGGCGATCCTTTTTACCGCGCTGCTGTCGAGCGCAATGTTCGCCCAAGAAAAGGCTTGTCCAACCGCGTCGGAGTTTGGCCCGAACGACCAGATCGGGAACGTCAACCACATAACGCCCGCGAAAACGCTTGCCGCATCGAAACTGGTGACGATGGGAAAGGCCTATCGTCTCGGTATTGAGACCAATAAGAGCACGCCTGCATTTGGTCATCGCACGTTTTCGCTCACAGTGTTACAACCCGATCAGGCCAGCGGTGCAGCGTGGGGGCCGACGAAGACGACTTTTAACGACGACCTTATTACGGGATGGATCGGCGTCGGTTCGCAAATCGACGGTCTGGGTCACGCAGGAATTGACGGGCTTTATTTTAACTGCAACAAGGCAAACGACTTTTCTCGAGTAGACGGCCTTACAAAACTCGGGATCGAAAATGTTCCGGCTATTGCTACGCGAGCCGTTTTGCTCGACATGGCCGCCTATTTCAGCACCGACATGGTCAAACAAGGTGTCGCCTTCAACCGCGCCGAGATCGAAGGTGCAATGAAACGTCAGGGCGTCAACCGAATCGAAAAGGGCGATGTCGTTCTCATTTATACCGGCTGGATGAGCCTCTTGGGCAAGGACAACAAGCGATTCATCGCGGCCAATCCCGGCCTCGGACGCGACGGAGCACGCTATCTCGCCTCGCTTGGCGTGGCGGCGGTCGGTGCTGATACTGCAAATTTCGAAGTGATCCCCTTCGAAAAGGATGCCGGTTTATACGAGGTTCACCAGATACTACTTGCTCAAAATGGCATCCACATTCTCGAAAACCTAAAGCTCGACGAGATGGTACGAGATAAAGCCTGGGAGTCGTTCTTCACCTTAGGCCCGGCACGAATTACCGGCGGCGTTCAGGCATGGATCAATCCGATCGCGATCAAATAATTGTGACGATCGCAAAGTGCGGCGAATTATTTTAAATAGAAATAACCCGGACAAGACGCCCGAACGAATCTATTAAACGATGCCCTGAATGCAGACCGGATTATACGACGATACGCTGCTGTATTGCCTGGCCGGCGGTACCAAGTAGGTTCAGGAAACGGATCTCGTTGAAATGAAGGCAGACTGCGGCGGCCGGTAGGAATTTGAGAGGACTATATGACCATGAATGAAAAAGTTGCCCTGATCACAGGGGCGAGCAGCGGGATCGGGCGGGCGACCGCGATGGCGTTTGCTGCTAAGGGGGCGAGCGTTGTGCTTGCGGCGAGGAGGCAAGAGGAACTCGATTCGCTTGTGGCCGAGATCGAAGCTACTGGCGGGAAAGCGACGGCCGTTAAGACGGATGTGTCCAAAGCTGGGGACGTCGAGCAGATGGTGGCCCACGCGATCGCGACGTTTGGGCGGCTCGATTACGCGGTGAATAATGCCGGGATCGAAGGGCATATCGCGGCCATTGTCGATCTCGAGGAAGACGACTGGGACCGCGTACTCGACATAAACCTGAAAGGTAATTATCTCTGCCTGCGGTACGAGGCCCGGGCGATGCTCGAAGGCAGCCGCGGCGGTGCGATCGTCAATGTCGGGTCAGTTAATTCGTTCCTGGGGTTTCCGTCGGGAGCTGCATATGTTGCGTCCAAGCACGGACAAGTCGGGCTGACCACGAGCGCTTCGGCGGAACTGGCTCCTCAGGGCATCAGGGTCAATATTGTTTGCCCAGGGTTTGTCGATACGCCGATGCATCAGCGGATCCGCGGCATCATCGGCGACGAGATCTTCGACCAAGGTATGGTTCCGCAGGTCCACGTCCGACGTGTTGGCAAGCCCGAAGAGATCGCGTCCGCGATACTTTATCTTTGTTCAGACGAAGCAAGTTATATAACCGGCACGACCCTGACGCCCGACGGCGGTTTTACGATGACGGTCTGACGTTGCCCGAATAGCATATGCTTAACGGAAATGGAGGAAAAATGAAAATTGCACGCCCTACGAAATTCGCTCACATCGTTTACAGGACTCGGCGCTTTAAGGAGATGCTCGATTGGTACTCGACCGTACTAGGAGCTTACGTCCAGTATCAGAATCCGGTACTTGCGTTTCTGACCTACGACGACGAGCATCACCGGCTAGCGTTTGTCGATATGTCAGTCCTCGCTGCGGATGGCGGCGAGACGAATAAACACGACGCGATCGGCGTCGATCACGTCGCATATACGTACGGGAGTTTGGGTGATCTTTTTGAGAACTATGCGACACTTAAAGAGAACGGAATTATGCCTTATTGGTGCGTCCATCACGGCATCACGGTTTCTATGTATTACGCTGACCCGGACGGAAACCAGATGGAGTTTCAAGTCGATTGCTGTCGTTCAAGTGAGGAGGCAACGGATTTCATGAACACGGGCTTTGATGCCAATCCCATTGGTGTCGAGTATGACCCTGACGAGATGCTCGCGGCCTACCGTGCGGGAAAACCCGAAACGGAACTTCTGGCTTTTTATAAAAGCGGGGCGGTGTCGCCGATACGGGGTGCAATTTCCCGTTTCATGGCTGCTTGACCGAGGTATGCTCTCTCGTTGAATTTTCCCACCTTTTATCTTGAAGAATTTGTAAGATGTCCCATGACGGCCCCGATTTGCGTCTCTTCCTTTGAACAAAATGTTCAGGAACTGCTGACTGAGCATAAGGAGTAAAGAGGATGAATCCGAACAAAGCGTTATGGGAAAAGGGCGATTTCACGCGTATTGCGGACAGTATGCGAGAAAGCGCGGATGAGGTTATCGAAAAGGTTGGCGTAAGCGAAGGAATGAAGGTGCTCGATCTCGGCTGCGGTGATGGTAACACGGCAATTCCCTCGGCAAAACGCGGTGCTGACGTATTAGGCGTTGACATCGCGACCAATCTGGTAGCAGCCGCCGAGAGACGAGCTGACGAATTTGGCCTCTCAAACTGCCGATTTAAAGAGGGCGACGCGAGCGACCTGAATGAACTTGGCGACGACACCTTTGACCTAACGATCAGCATCTTCGGGGCGATGTTTGCACCGCGCCCGAACGACGTCGCCAAGGAAATGGTGAGGGTAACCAAGTCTGGCGGGCGTGTGGTTATGGGAAATTGGATTCCTAACGACCCGACGCTTATTGCACAACTGCTGAAGATCAGCGGAGCTTATTCGCCACCGCCGCCGGAGGGTTTCATTAGCCCGGTAACATGGGGCATCAAAGATACTGTCGTAGAGCGGTTCACTGCTGCGGGCGTACCAGACGAAAGTATCACATTCGAGACGGATACCTTTACATTCGATCACGCTGGAAGCCCAGCCGAATTTGTCGATGTCTTCAAGACCTATTATGGTCCGACGATGAACGCTTTCGCCGCGGCAGCCGAGAACGGTAGGGATGCCGAACTGGAGGCCGAGTTGATCGAGCTGTTCACCGAGCAGAATCGAAGTAACGATCCGGCACGAACGGTCATTCCGGCGAACTACCTTCGGGTTTCGGTACAGGTGTTATCGACTAGATCGTAAGCATGATCTCGGACAAAGGCTTTCGGCCGATGTCCGGGACCTGTGCGTCCTCTGCCGGATAACCGACGGGGATCAGGACGAACGGCACCTCATTCTTTGGCCGGCCCAATATCTCTTGCAAAAACTTCATTGGCGACGGCGTGTGCGTCAATGTTGCGAGACCCATGTTGTGAAACGCCGCGAGCAGCATTCCAACAGCAATGCCGACGGATTCCTGTGAGTAATACGTCGGTTCCGCGATCCCATTTTCCTCGACGGAGGTGATACGAAACACGACGATCAGATAAGGAGCGACCGTTAAGAACGGTTTGTGTTCGTCGGTCCCTAGCGGCGCCAGCCGTCGGAGCCATTTGTCGCTCATGCGGCCCTGGTAACTTTCGCGTTCTTCGCTTTCCGCGGCCTCGCGGATCCTATTCTTTACTTTGGCATCGCCTACAACGACGAAACGCCACGGTTGCATATTGGCGCCGGACGGCGCGGTTCCAGCGGTTGCGATCGCCTTTTCGATGAGCTCGATCGGCACCTCGCGGTCTGAATATTCGCGCACTGTCCGCCGCCGCGATAACATTCTACAAAATTCGTCGGCTCGCCTTATTTGCACATCACCGGGTAGATGCTCGAACGGCAGTGAAACAGGATTGTATTCATTAGTATTCATGCGATCTTTGCGGGTCATGCCTTTTGTATCCGTGTCATGTCCTGTAATGTATTGATGATATTGGCGGCCGCCACTAATATCAACTGCACATTAGTAGTGTCGACACGCCTGACGTTATTCCCAACTGAAATGGCAAACAGCAAACCACAACCCGGCAACCGGCCAATGCGAATCTCCCAATTGCGAAAAAAAATACGAATGCGAATGAGGTCAAGGCCTTGGGAGATTGCGGGCGTTTATGTGATCTTCGGAACGCTATGGATCCTATTTTCCGATCAGGTGCTTTCGTATCTCGTTGCCGACGAGGCCAGCTTCATGGTCTGGAGCTCGTACAAGGGGTTCGCCTTCATTCTGTTCACGGCACTCCTTCTTTTGCTCGTTCTCTCTCACGCGTTTGGCGTTGTTGCCCGAACGTATGACGCGCTGACGAAGAAAGAGAAAAGGGCACAGAACGAAAAGAGGTTTGCCGACACCATGATCGAGAGTACGCCCGGCGTTCTTTACTTCTACGATTCTACAGGCAAATTTTTGCGATGGAACCGCAACTTCGAAACCGTTACGGGTTACTCATTCAATGAGATTCCCAATATGCATCCTCGTGATCTTTTTGAGGGCGACGATAAGAAGCGAGTCGAGGACGAGATCGCAACGGTCTTCGAGAGGGGAGAATCGTCGGTAGAGGCTGATCTTGTGGCCAAGGATGGCACGCGGACGCCTTATTTCTTCACAGGCCGGTTGGTCACATACGGCGGCAAACCGTGTCTGGTCGGCGTCGGGATCGACATTTCGGATCGCCGCCTCGCCGAAAGAAAAGTGATCGAGAGCGAAATCAAATACCGCGAGCTTGTCGAGAATGCAAACAGCATCATTTTGCGATGGAACTCCGACGGCCGCATAAAATTCCTTAACGAATTCGGCCAACAGTTTTTTGGATACTCGAATGAAGAGATCTTGGGCCGACACGTGATCGGATCACTCATTCCCGATTCCGGAAGCGGCGTCGAAGATCTTCGGCGTCTGATCGAAAAGATACGTCTCGCGCCCGAAAACTATGAGCAGAATGTAAATGAGAATATGGTTCGCAATGGCGAACGAGTCTGGGTAGCATGGACGAACAAGATCGAAACCGATGCTGAAGGTTCCGTTCGCGGTATTCTAAGTGTTGGAACTGACATCACGGACAGGAAGCGTGCTGAGGAAGAGCAACAAAAAAGCGAGGCTCGCTACCGAAAACTATTCGAATTTGCCCCGGTCGGCATTCTCATCGCAAATCCGCGTAGCCGCTACCTCGATGCAAATGACAGCATCTGCCGAATGCTTGGTTATGCGAAAGAAGAACTAATTGGCCTCGGGGCCAAAGACATATTAGTGCAGGCCGAACATCGCGAGATCGCCCCTGCACTCGAATCTATAAAGAACGACACCGACCACGATGGGGAATGGACACTTTTACGTAAGGACGGCTCGACATTCTCAGCCGAGGTTAGCGTCGCGAAGATGCCCGACGGCACATTGATGGCTATGGTCCGGGATGTGACCGAGAGAAAGATCGCGGAAGTCGAACGCGAAAAGCGTTATCAGGCGGAGGCCGCCGATCATATCAAGTCAGCATTCCTGGCGACAATGTCTCACGAACTTCGAACCCCGCTGAATTCCATTATAGGGTTTACCGGGATCCTGCTGCAGGGCCTTGCCGGTGAGCTTAATTCTGAACAATCAAAGCAGCTCGGCATGGTTCGGACTAGTGCCCGGCATTTGCACGCACTTGTAAACGACGTTCTAGACATTTCAAAGATAGAGGCGGGCCAGCTTGAGATCGCCTCTATAGAATTCGACCTTCATACATCGATGCGAAAAGTAGTAGAATTAGTTGGTCCGCAGATCGAATCGAAAGGTCTGACTATGGGCGTTTACATCGCTCCCGAGATGGGTTCGATGACGGGAGACGAGCGTCGCGTCGAACAGATCTTGCTCAACCTATTAAGCAACGCGATAAAGTTCACGGAGAAAGGGCGTGTTGATCTGAAAGCGGAGATCGTATCAGAGCTGCCGTCGGCCGACAGCGAAGAGATCAGCCCAGTGGTAAGGGTCAGTGTTTCGGACACCGGCATTGGTATGACTCCAGCTGCCGTAAAACTTCTCTTCCAGCCATTCGTTCAGATCGATTCCGGATTAGCAAGGGTTCATGAGGGCACTGGACTCGGCCTCGTGATCAGCCGTCGTCTCGCACATTTGATGAACGGCGACATATGTGTCGAAAGCGAACCTGAAAAAGGAAGCACATTTACACTGACTCTCCCGCTTAATGGTGCGGCGACAAATGAAAGCTAAAATTCTCCTGATCGAGGACAATCCCCAAAACAGGTATCTGGCAAGTTTTCTGCTTGAGAAGCGCGGCTATGATGTAGTTCATGCAGAGACCGGGCCTGAAGGCCTAAATATGGCCGCCGAAGTTGTCCCCGATCTTATCCTTCTGGATATCCAATTGCCGGGGATGGATGGCCACGCGGTTGCCGGCAGACTCAAAAGCGATCCTGAACTATGCTCGATCCCGATCATCGCTGTTACGTCGTATGCAATGACCGGTGACCGCGAACGCTGCATCGCCGCCGGCGCAGAAGGCTATATTGAAAAACCCATCAACCCGGAAACGTTTGTAGATGAGGTCGAAGGGTTTATTGATCCGTCACGCGAGGAGCCTACAGAATGAAGCAGGTATTAATAGTTGATGACAACGCGGACAATCTGTATCTGCTCCGGAAATTACTTGAGGGTAACGGCTTCGGTGTCCACGAAGCTCGTAACGGAGCCGAGGCACTTGCATTGGCGAGCGATGATCTGCCGGACCTAGTCATTTCCGACCTTTTGATGCCTGTAATGGATGGTTATTCCCTGCTTCGCAGCTGGAAGAGAAATGAACGCCTTAGGTCGATACCGTTTCTCGTCTATACCGCCACTTATACCGGTAAGAAGGACGAAAGACTAGCCCTTGATCTTGGCGCCGATTGTTTCGTAGTAAAGCCTTCGGAACCCGGCAGCCTCTTAAAGTGCAT
>JBBQTV010000035.1:0-21861 GCA_038212935.1 Pyrinomonadales bacterium
GGAGCTCGAATATTTCGTCAAGCCTGATGCGGCACCTGAGGCACATCAGGAATGGCTAGACGGTTTTGACGGCTGGCTGCGTTCGCTTGGAATTTCCGAATCTAACCTTAAACATTACGAACAGGATAAGCACGAACTCGCACATTACTCCGATCGAACCGTCGATATTCTTTACCGCTTTTTCCCAGAACGCGACGACGACGAAAAGCAGTGGGACGAGCTGATGGGCATCGCGAATCGAACGGACTACGACCTTCGCGTGCACTCCAAAAAGCCGGAGGATGGTGAAGGGAAGCGAATAAATCCCGATTCGACCGAGGACCTTTCTTACTTCGACACGGCGACGAACGAACGCTATTACCCGTACATCATCGAACCATCGGTCGGTGTCAACCGCACGTTGCTCGCCGTTATGATGGACGCCTACGAGGAGCGGACGAACGATAAAGGCGAGGTGCGTGTCATCTTGAAACTCAAACCGGAACTTGCTCCGATCAAGGTCGCCGTCCTGCCGCTGGCGAAGAACAAACCGGAGATCGTCGAGATGGCCAGGAAGCTTAAGAAGGACCTTCAGCCGTCGATGCGTGCGGTTTATGACGACACCGGCGGCATCGGCAAGCTCTACGCCCGCCAAGACGAGATCGGCACGCCGTTCTGCGTCACCGTCGACCACGAATCGCTCGAAGACAACGCCGTCACCGTCCGCGACCGCGACACCTGGGAACAGGAGCGGGTCAGCGTTGATAAGTTGAAGGACTTTCTGAGCAGCGGCTTGAAGTAGTATGAAGAAGATCATTGAATGTGTCCCGAATTTCAGCGAGGGACGCGATTTGAACATCATCCGGCAGATCACGAAGGAGATCGAACGGATCGACGGCGTTAAGCTGCTCGACGTTGATCCCGGAGCGACGACTAACCGTACGGTCGTGACCTTCGTCGGTACGCCGGAAGAGGTCCTTGAGGCCGCGTTTCAGGCAGTCAAAATGGCTCAGGAACTCATCGATATGCGTAGGCATAAGGGCGATCATCCCCGGTTTGGTGCGACCGACGTTTGCCCGCTGGTTCCTGTCGCCGGGGTGACGATGGAGGAGGTCGCAGAATATGCTCGCATACTCGGAAAGCGGATCGGAGACGAGCTGGGCATCCCGGTGTATCTATACGAGAACGCAGCCTCCAGCGAGGTCAGGCGAAATCTCGCCAATTGCCGCGAGGGAGAGTATGAGTGCGTAAAGGATCGAGTTTGTTCAAGCGACTGGAAGCCTGATTTCGGATCGTGCGAATTTACGGAAAGCGTTGCACGTTCGGGTGCGACGGCTGTTGGGGCACGTGATTTTCTGATCGCAGTAAACTTTAATCTGAACACGACTTCGACACGAAGGGCGAACGCCATTGCTTTTGATGTTCGAGAAAAGGGAAGGCCGAAGCGTGAGGGGCATCCGATCACGGGAAAGCCTATGTTGGACGAGAACGGCGAACCCGTTATGCTGCCCGGCACGCTTAAAGGCACGAAGGCGATCGGCTGGTTCATCGACGAATACGGCATCGCTCAGGTGTCGATGAACATAACGAACCTGACTGAAACGCCGCTTCATGTTGCCTTTGACGAAGTTTGTGCAAAGGCCGATGCACGAGGTGTTCGCGTAACGGGCATGGAAATCGTCGGCCTTGTCCCCAAGCGTGCGATCATCGAAGCAGGCGAGCATTACCTCCGAAAACAGCAACGTTCGCTTGGTGTTACCGAAGCCGAAAAGGTGAAAATAGCGATCCGTTCGTTGGGCCTGAGCGATCTGAAACCCTGGAAACCGAACGAGAAGATCATCGAATTCGTTCTCGCTGCGGACGAGAAAAAAGCCAGCCTGGTCGATATGACCTGTCGCGGTTTTGCGGATGAGACTGCCTCGGAATCGCCCGCTCCCGGTGGCGGATCGATCTCGGCGTACCTCGGTGCACTTGGTGCGGCTCTTGCGGCAATGGTCGCGAATCTTTCCTCTCACAAAGCAGGTTGGGATGATCGTTGGGAAGAATTCTCGGGTCACGCCGTCAACGCTCAGGCGATCAAAGAAGACCTGCTCCATCTTGTCGATGAAGACACAAATTCCTTCAACAAGGTAATGGATGCATTCGGCCTGCCGAAGGGAACCGAAGACGAAAAGGCCGCACGGACCGCAGCGATCCAGGAAGCGACAAAGTACGCTACCGAAGTCCCATTCAAGACCATGCAGCGTTCCTTTGATGCCTTTGAGGTGATCAAAGCGATGGCCGAACATGGAAATCCCAATTCCGTCACAGACGCCGGCGTCGGAGCCCTGTGTGCCCGCTCCGCCGTGATGGGAGCTTATCTAAACGTAAAGATAAACGCAGCAGGGCTGAAAGACCGCGAATTTGCCGATGAGCTGTTGGCCAAAGGAGCCGAGATCGAACGAAAGTCGATGGACCTCGAAGCCCAGATCTTGGCAGCGGTGAACGAGAAGATCGATTCGTAAGATAATTGGCTTGTTGTTAAAATTGGCTGACAGCTTGTTGCAATTGGCTGTCGGCCGTTTCTATGTCCAAGACTTTCGACAAAGTGATCACCCTGGCAAACCTCGTTCGGTCTCATGGCGGGCGGGCTATGCTTGTAGGGGGTTGCGTGCGTGATGAGCTGATGGGCACTCAGCCGAAGGACTGGGACGTGGAGGTTTATGGAATCGCTGCGGATGAGTTACGGATCTTGCTTGCGAAGCTTGGCGAAGTCAAGGTCGTTGGCGAGGCGTTTGCGGTCTATAAGCTTGGACATGACCTCGATGTCTCATTGCCCCGGCGTGACCGCAAAGTAGGGCGGGGGCATCGCGGCTTCGCTATCGAAGGCGATCCTGAAATGTCGTTCGAGGAGGCTTGTTCCCGTCGTGATTTCACAGTTAATGCGATATTGAAAGACCCGCTGATCGGCGAGATAGTTGATCCGTTTGACGGACGCCGAGATATTGAGCAGAAGGTCCTACGCCACGTTTCCGATCAAACATTCGCCGAAGACAGCCTTCGCGTGCTTCGGGCGGCTCAGTTTGCGGCTCGGCTTGGCTTCGCTGTTGCTCCCGAAACCGCTGCGATCTGCAAGTCTATCGACGTGACCGACCTGCCCCGCGAACGCATCTGGGGCGAGCTCGAAAAGCTTCTCCTTCAGGCCGAAGAGCCGTCGGTTGGGCTCAAGTTGCTTTACGAATTCGGTGTGGTCGATCAGATCTTTCCAGAACTTAAGGCTCTCGTCGGTGTGCCGCAGGAACCCGAATGGCACCCTGAAGGCGATGTCGATGTCCATACGCTGATGGTCGTCGACGAGGCTCGAAAGCTGATCGACGATCTGCCGTATGAGAGAAAGGTCGCGGTCATGCTCGGAGCCGTGTGCCACGACCTCGGTAAACCGCCGACGACCGAGTTTATTGATGGCCGATGGCGTTCCCGTGGCCATGACGAGGCTGGCGTTGAGCCCACGATATCGCTGCTCGACACGCTCGGCGTGTTCACCATGAATGGGTTTGACGTTCGCGAACAGGTCGTCCAGCTCGTCCGTTATCACCTGAAGCCGGGCGAATTCTACAAAGCCGAGGGCAACAGCCCGGTCGGCGACGGTGCATTCCGCCGCCTTGCCCGCAAGGTCGAACCCGACCTGCTCTATCGCGTTGCTAAAGCCGACAGCCTCGGCCGTTATCCCGATGGCGACCGGAGCAAGATGATCTATGGTTCTGAGGCTCAGGAATGGTTCCTCGCCCGCGTTCGCGACTTGAACATCGAGAAGAAAGCTCCCGAACCGCTATTGATGGGCCGCCACCTTATCGAGATGGGCCTGCGGCCCGGGCCGGACTTCAAACCAATACTGGACACAGTCTACGAAATGCAGCTCGATGGAACCGTCACCACCCTTGATGACGCACTCCGCCAAGCCTCGACTCTAATCAAACATTAAAAGGTGTTTGAAAGTGTTTGAATGTTTGAAATGTTTAGAGCTGTGCCCTGTGATGAATGGCTGAAAAGGAAGATCTGGTCTTAGCTTCGTAGGAGCGTGGTGTAAGGAAGTGATGTGGTCTTAGCTCCGATAGGAGCATGATATTTATAGATGCGATTTCCGATCAGGCATCAAGCTCCGTGGGAGCGGCATATCTTTGATATCCCATATTCGATGCCGCCCTAACGGGGCTGTTCATCTTGTCTCGGGCCTCTTTTCTATAAATATTTGGCTCCTAGCGGAGCCCTGTTTAGGGATGTTTAGACCCCGGGAATTTCAAACACCTAGGAAACTAACCTTTGTCCCCGTTCTGTATCTCTATTTCCTTCTTTTCCTCTTCGGCTATCTCTGCTTTTACGTTTTCGTGTTTTATATCGAGACGCAGGCGGCGGTAGAAGCTCATGAACTGGTTGGCGACCCAGGGGATCGCGAAGAACGAGAGAATGTAACCTCGCCAGTCGTCGAGCAGGAGTTGGAATCCGGTGAGGAATAGAACGAGGAGCGTGACCCAATGGCTGAAGCAGTATTCGCAGGTAAAGACGTAAAAGAACTTGCGTTCGAAGATCGTCCGGCCGCTCTCGCACCTTCCTTTACACATCTCCCGCCATTCGGAGAATATTTCCTCCTGCGTAACGGTCCATGCGATGGACGAGACAACGATCGCCAGGATGACCAGCCAGAATATCTGTTCCGAGATCGGCATTGATTTAAAGCTAGTTTGCGGTCTCCGATGAATAAAATCAATCGAAAACCGCAAACCTGGAATGAGTGTGATTTACTGCTTGCCTTCGAGAAACGCCTTCAGTCTCCGTGACCTTGAAGGATGCCGGAGCTTTCTGAGGGCTTTGGCTTCGATCTGCCGGATACGCTCGCGGGTGACGGCGAAGTGCTGGCCGACCTCTTCGAGCGTGTGCTCTGAGCCTGTGTTGCCAAGCCCGAAACGCATCTTGATGACCTTTTCCTCACGCGGAGTCAGTGTCGCAAGAACCTCGTCCGTGATCTCACGCAGATTGGAGAAGGTGACCGATTCGGCCGGATTCAGTATCGAGCGATCCTCGATAAAATCGCCCAGATGCGAATCTTCCTCTTCGCCAATAGGCGTTTCCAACGAGATCGGTTCCTGTGCGATCTTCAGCACCTTTCGGACCTTAGACACCGGAATGTCCATCCGCTTGGCGATCTCTTCGCTGGACGGTTCACGGCCGAGTTCCTGAACGAGCAGCCGCGAAGTGCGGATCAGCTTGTTGATGGTCTCGATCATGTGGACCGGAATGCGGATCGTACGGGCCTGATCGGCGATAGCACGCGTGATCGCCTGGCGGATCCACCACGTTGCGTAGGTCGAGAATTTATATCCGCGACGCCACTCGAACTTATCGACCGCTTTCATCAGGCCGATGTTGCCTTCCTGAATGAGGTCGAGGAACTGCAGCCCGCGATTGGTGTATTTCTTGGCGATCGAAACGACGAGGCGAAGGTTGGCTTCGACCAGCTCTCGCTTGGCCTGATTGGTCTCATATTCGCCGACGCTTATCGTCTGGAACGAGCGTTTGATCTCAACGGTCGGCAGCAGATACTTCAGCTCGATAGCTTCGAGGTTCGACTTCGCTTCGGCGATCTTTGCGTTCAACTGACGCTTCTCGGCTGCAGGCGGTTTCTTGGCCGCTTTCTCCTGAGCCTTTTTGATCGCACGTTCGTTCTTGCGGATCTCTTCGACCGTCTTACGGATAGACGAGATCAGCACCTGCATCGAATGTTCGGTCAGGTTGAGATTCTTGATCTCCTGTGCGACCTCCAGCCTTGCACGTGCCGTCTGTCGCCGAAGCCGAAGCAGTTTCTTCGATTTCTTCGCCGTGTTGGTTGCCTGCTCCTTGCGAAGCAGGTTCCAGGTCTTGATCGCAGCGGCAAAGTTCTGCTTGATGTTGCCGATGCCTTCCAGCGTCCAACGCAGGTATTCCTCGGCCTTGTCTTCTTCAAGCGAGATCTCTGCCTGCTCCGAGAAGACGACCGTTTCGCGAATACTGGCCTTTCCTGCCTCAAGGTCTTCACCTATCTTCAGCAGCCGTTCGACAGCGATCGGTGAACGCGAGATGGCCTTGTGGGTCTTCATCTGGCCGCGTTCAATGCGTTTGGCAATGACGACCTCGCCCTCTCGCGTAAGCAGCGGGACGATGCCCATCTCACGCAGATAGAGGCGGACAGGGTCGTTCGATTTGTCCAACGCACCTGCAGAAAGGTCGAGATCGAGGTCTTCCTCTTCTTCCTCGGCCGCTTCTTCATCATCCACGGCAAGGTTCGACGCACGCTCAAGCAGGCGGGCATCGGTCTCAGCCACCGAAATATTAGCTCCCTCCAGACGTTCAAGGACGTCCTCAAGGTCGTCGGGAGACATCATGTTTTCGGGAATTTCGCGGTGAAGTTCGTCGAGGCTTAAAAATTTCTTTCGTTTCCCGATGGCCAGCAGCCGGTCCATCAGGTCTTCTTTTTCGTCGTAATCCGGCATATTCAGTTAACGAAGTTGGATTGTTTCAAACCCGTTTTCGTTGTTCACAATCACAGTTTAAAACGCTCCGCAAGTCCAAAAAGTTTCGCATTACCCTGGCGAACTTTTAAACCGAGAAGTATATCACAACTCCCGTATTTTCGTAAGCAGATCACGCTGCATTCGGTCAAGATCTAGCTTTTCGCCGACGAGGTGCGGCAGGGCGGCTGTATCGCCCATTTGCTCGGCGGCTATCAGCTGTTGCGACACCTCGAATATGCGGTTGGTTATCGCCATCGAACGCAGTGTAAATATGCAGTTTTCAGCGTGATGATAGACCTCGTCGATCACCTCGCCGGGCTGGCGTTTGGCCTCGGTTATGAGCAGCATTCCGACCAGATCGTGCAGAAATTCATCATCGCCGACGTGTTCGATCACGTTCTCCAGCGAAAAGTCGAGCCCATGCTCCAGATGATGGAAAAGTGCCCGAAAGAGCGGTGCCGACGCCAGATGCTCGTAATCGGTCTCTTCCAGAATGGGCAGGACCTTGCTCTGAAGCTCGCGGTCGTAAACGAGCAGCTCCAGTAAATGCTGTTCGGCGACGGTGATCTTTGCCTGAGTCACTGAACGCACCTGACGCTTAAGATCAGCGGGTTCGGGCCTTCCATCGCCTTTTACGGCTCGCCACAGGTCGCGTTTGAGCGGCTCATCGTCAAACCGAAAGAACGTCATCGCCTGATCGAACGACTCACGCTTCTGGATCGGATTCTTGATCGCAGCAAGTATCGGCAAGACCTCTTCGACGGCCTCGGACTTCTGCTTCGGGTTAAAGAGGCTCTTGCCGGCTATCGACGCGTCGAGAACGAAATTAAGGAACGAGGCGGCCTTCCCGCGGGCTTCGTTGTAGCCTTCGGTCCCGTTCGCACGGACGAAATCATCCGGGTCGAGCCCGTTCGGCAGGACGAGCACCTTGACCTCAAAGTCTTGCGGGAGAAGGTGTTCGACAGCACGTTTTGCGGCCTTGATGCCGGCCTGATCGCCGTCGTAATTGATCACAATGCGTTTGGTGAACCGCGAAAGCAGCTTTGATTGCTCGGGCGTAAACGCCGTTCCGAGGCTCGCCGCAACGTTCGTTATCCCAAATTGATAGAGTGCGATCAGGTCCAGATAGCCTTCCACCAATATCGCGAACTTCTTCTGCCGAATGGCTTCTTTCGATTGGAAAAGCCCGTATAAATGCTGGCCTTTGACGTATGCAGGCGTCTCAGGCGAGTTGAGATATTTCGGCTGGTCGTCGCCCATTGCCCTTGCACCGAACGCGACCGGATCGCCGTTTACGTCCAGAACGGGGAACATTATTCGCCCCCGGAAGCGGTCAAAGACACGCTCCTTTTCTTCGTTGATGGAGACCAGGCCGCTTTGCTCGATCAGCTTGTCGTCCTTGGTTTTGTCACGAAGCAGGCCAAGCAACGCGTCCCACGAATCGGGCGAAAAGCCGATGCGGAAGTGCCGCTGAACCTCCTCCGAAATGCCACGGCTCTCCAGATATTCGCGGGCCGCCTTCGCCTTTTTGTCCTTTGACTGCAGCTCGCCTTCCCAAAACTCCAGAGCGACCCTGTTCAGCTCAATGACCTGTTCCGAGAGCTGTTTCTTCTCTTCTTTACGCTTCTTGTTTTGCTGATATTGGCCGTCGTCGATCGGTTCGGGCAGCGGCACTCCGGCCATCTCGGCAACGCGTTGAATGGCCTCGGGGAAGTTCAAACCCTCCATTTCCATCAGGAAAGTGAACGCATTCCCGCCCTTCCCGCAGCCGAAGCATTTGTAGAAACCCTTCGCCGGATTGACCGAGAACGAAGGCGTCTTCTCCTGATGAAACGGACAGCAAGCCATCCAGTTCGCTCCCTTTTTCTTCAGCGGAGCATACGGCTCGATCAACCGCACCAGATCAGCACGGTCCTTCAGGTCATCAATGAAATATTGGTCGTAAAGCAAGCCAAAATTATACCACCCAACCCGTTAAGAGTGCGGAATGCGGAATGAGGAATAAGGAATGATGAATGAGGAGTGAGGGATGAGGAATGTGGAAGTCGGAATTCGGGATGCGGAACGCGGCCCTTCCGCCGAGGGCTCCGCTAGGAGCCAAATATTTATAGAAAGGAGGCACGAGACAAGATACACAGCCCCGGTAGGGGCGGCATCAAATATTGGATACTATGCCGCTCCTACGGAGCTTGGTGCCTTATCGGGAGTGTTTCTATAAATATAACGCTCCTAACGGAGCTAGAACACGGGGCAGACCTCTAAACATCTCAAACATCCAAACACTTTCAAACACCATTTAATGTTTGATTGGGGTTGGGTGGTATAATACCGGCATGCCCTACGACAAATATTTCATCGATGTCCTGTTCCGGCGGGTTTGCTTGGCGTTGATAATTGTTGTCTCGCTATTTGCGACGACCGTGGGACAGGAAACGCCCAAGGCGGTTCTGGTTGATGAGTTTGGCGATCTGCCGTGTGGCGACCTTCTGGCTCGTCTCGACTATTTCTATGTAGAACTTTCTAATGACCCGGAATCAACGGGTTTTGTGACGATCGCTAATTCGCCAGAGGGGCGTCGGGATAGCGTCTTTCAGCAACGATGGATAGAGCTTTACACTCGTCTCCGTCGCTTCGATTCGACTCGACTAAAGATCGTCCGTTCGAGTAGCGAGGGCGAAATGCGAACGAGTTTTTGGCGGCTGCCGTCGGGAGCTGCTGAGCCCGACGTAGATGTTGACCCATCGTACGAAATTCCGCCTACGATAAATAAGCCGTTTATCTTTGGAGTCGATGAATTATATGGCCAAGTAGAATGCTCCGATAATAGCGTCGACATCTTTGGTAAATTCCTTGCGGCTAATCCCAATTCGCGTGCCAATCTGGTATTCCGAGACCCGTCTACAAGTGTTGCCCGACGTAGTTCAGTCGAGGTCGTTGCGGAACTCGTCGAACAACACGGCATCGCCCGAAATCGCATCCGGGTATTCATCGTAAAACCCCAAAAAACCGTCGGCCAAGAACCGGTCACTGAGCTCTGGTACCTTCCGTGAACTAAACACTCAATGGACTGAACCCACACTCTTAGCATATTCACCTTTTAACTAACACTTTCCAACACCAAAACTGTTAGTTAGAAGGCCACTAAGGCCCTTGAAGCCTGCACTCTAAACTCAAACATCCTAAACATTCAAACACTTTCAAACACCTTTTAATGTTTGATTAGAGTTACAGCTTGATGTTGGCGATGGTGGCACCGTTTCCGCCTTGGTCTGGGGAGGCGAAGGTGAAGTTTTCGACCAGTTCGTGATTTTTTAGGAAGTGATGGACGTAGTTTTTGAGGGCACCGGTGCCGAAGCCGTGGATGATGCGGACGCGGGGGAGCGAGCCGATGTAGGCTTCGTCGATAAAGCGGTCGAGTTCGTATTCGGCCTCGGCGGTGGTGTGGCCGATGAGGTTGAGCTCGGCGGCGACGTCGGGGGAATCGATGGGTTTAGAGAGAGATCTGTCGGGCGAGGACGCACTGCTTGACGGCCGTGTTTCTGCCTGAACTACCTGAAGGTCGGCGATCTTTTGGCGAAGGCGGATGTTGCCGATAAGGACTTCGGCTGTGTCTTTGTCGAGCTTTTCGACGATTCCGACGTTGCCGAAGGAGGTGAGGACAGACGAGCCCACGGAGACAACCACCCCGTCACCCGAAGCGGGTGCCACCTCTCCTTCAATAGGAGGGGAGCTTCGGAACGCGGAGGAGGACACACTCCCTAACGGTCGTGTTTCTGCCTTTGAACTAATCTTGGACACGACGGCACGGTTTAGTTCGGCTTTGCGGGCGGAGCGTTCTTTTTCGAGCTTGTTCTTTAGGGCTTTGTCCTCGAGGGAGCTGATGAAGGCTTTTGACTGGCGTTCAAAAGCCTCGACGGTTTCGGCCAGTTCCTGTTCGAACTCCTTCTGGCGAGCCTTCTCCTTTTTGATAGCTTCGATGTCGAGGCTGGCGTATTTCATCGCCGTGGCTTCGCGTTCTTCTTCCAGAGCGATGCGGAGGTCTTCGGCACGCTTGGTCTCGTCCTGCAGTTTGCGAAGATAAGCCTCGGCATCTTGGGCAGAAATATCAAGGTTCTGCCGGGCATGGTCGATCACCTCAGGCAAGATGCCGAAGCGGCTGGCGATCTGGATTCCCGACGAAGCACCGGCAAGCCCGAGCAGGAGTTTATAGGTCGGCTTGAGCGTTTTTTCGTCAAATTCGACCGACGCATTGATAACTCCGGGGTCGTTTGCGGCGTAGATCTTCAGCCCTCGGTAGTGAGTGGAGGCGATGACCTGTGCACCTTTTTGGCGGAAGTGGTCGACGATGGCAACGCCGAGAGCGGAACCTTCTTCGGGGTCGGTGCCGGTGCCTGCTTCGTCCAGCAAGACGAGCGACGGCGGCACGCATTCGTTCATCATCGAAGCGATGTTCGACATGTGCGACGAGAACGTCGAGAGGTTTGCGGAGAGCGATTGGTGATCGCCAATGTCGGCCAGAATCGAACGGTAAAAGGGAATCCGAGCCTCAGCCGCGGGAACAGGAAGGCCGGAGATCGCCATCAGACTTAGCAGGCCGGCTGTCTTCAGTACAACGGTCTTGCCGCCTGCGTTGGCACCGGAGATGATCATCACGGAAGCGTTTTCGGTCAGCTTGAAACTGGCGGGAACGATCGTTTGAGATTCCGTTTTACTATCAGCTTTATCAAGGGAACTGTTAGATAGAAGCTGTTCCAGATTGTGTTGAAGAAGCGGATGTCGGGCGTCGATGAGTTCGAGCTTGCCGCTGTCCGAGATGTCGGGAACGACGGCTTTGAATTTGCGGGCGAATTCGACCTTGGCTTTGATGAAATCAAGTTCGGCAACGGCTTCGACCGAAGCTTCGACGGCGGGAAGCTGTTCGCGAAGCTGCTCGGTCAATTCGAAGAGAATGCGTGCGATCTCGCGTTCTTCTTTGCCTTTTAGGTTCTGGAGTTCGTTGTTTGCTTCGATGGCTTCGAGCGGTTCGACAAAGACGGTCTGGCCGCTGGACGAAAAGCCGTGGGCGACGCCGCTTACCTTTCCGCGAAAGTCAGATTTGACCGGAATGACGAAACGATCGTTCCGCATTGTCACGATCTGGTCCTGAATGGCGTCACCGCTATTTCGCATGACGGATTCGAGCGATTTGGTCAGGCGTGCACGTTGGGCGTTTATCTCACGGCGAATGCGGGCAAGCTCGGGCGAAGCGGTATCGTCGATCTCGCCTCCGGGCAAAAGCTTTTTGGAGATGAGATTCAGGGCGGCAAGCAGAGTCGGCGGAATGCCTTCGACTATCGCCCAGAGCGTCGGAACAACGTCCTTTTCGGGCTGCATCGACGAACGGGCAAACATCGCTTGATTGCAGACACGGGCGACTTCGAGCATGAGATTCGGCTCAAGGGTTGCGTTGCGTATCTTTAATATAGCGACGGCATCGGTCGGATCCTCAAGCCCGCTGAACGACCAGGTGACCTGCTTTTCTTCGTTGAGGACGATGGTCTCGGCGATCGCAGCGAGGTCACGGTCAAGCTCGATACGGCTCGAATGCGGACGCAGGTCAGCGAACCGGTCAGCACCCATCGGCGTCTGTGCGTTCCGGCTGACAAGCTCAAGGAGCTTTGCGTATTCAAGTATTTCGAGCGAAAAACTCATTCAGAAATTATCCACAGATAGATCGGGATGAACACAGATCATAGATTCTTGAGATCTCATCTGTGTTTATCCTTCTTCATCTGTGGAAGATAACTCTATTCTTCCACCTTCACTCCTTTCCAGAAGGCGATGTGGCCTTCTATGTTCTTTGCGTCGTCTTTTGCGGACGGGTAGTACCAAGCGGCGTCCTTGTTTGTTTCGCCGTTTACGACGATGTCGTAATAACTTGCCGTGCCTTTCCATCCACAGACGGTCTGATGATCGCTGGGCTTAAAATGCTCTTTGTTGAGCGAATCTGGCGGAAAATAATCGTTTCCTTCGACTACCACTGTGTTGTCACTCTCAGCCAAAACCGCACCGTTCCAAATTGCTTTCATATCGTGTATTTCCCCTTGTGTTTAAGTGTTTGAATGATTGATTGATCATAAAAACCTAGCCCTGATCTCAGGCGTCGGCATCATGCATGCATCCTGTTTGCCGAAGAGCCTGTATCGATTCTTCGCGAAGAGCTTGTAAAAGAGATCGCGGATCGGCCGCGGAACAACGATAAACGCATAGTTCCACGACCAGATGCCGTCGAGTTTGCGAGCTATCCGCAACGCTCCGGTCGAATGGGTGTATGCCTTATCGTCTTCCACAAGTATCACTGAATCGGTATCGGCCGGATCGATGCCGTGCTTTTCGATCAATTCCACGCCGATGTCCGATTGGAGTGGAGCGAACTTGAAGTAACCTGCCGAATCACGCTCGATCACAAAGTTGACCGAACTGTTGCAGAAATTGCATACACCGTCGAACAGCACAATAGCTCCCATAAATAAATTCTACCGCAATTTTCGGATAGATTTCATTTGCGGTCGCGGATAAACTCAAAAAACGATGGAAAGAGAAGTCTTCTGGCAAGCGGTTTCGACAAATGATGCACGGTTCGACGGCGTGTTCTATCTCGGGGTCAGAACGACCGGGATCTATTGCAAGCCGTCATGCCGGGCTCGGATGCCGAAACGCGAGAATACGGCCTTCTATTCGACATGTGCCGACGCAGAAGCGTCAGGGCTGCGGGCATGTTTACGTTGTAAACCGAAGGCGGCTGGTGCAGTAGACGCGACTGTCGTTGCGGTCATAAAGGCTTGCAAGCAGATGGAAGGCGACGAGCCAGTCAAGCTGAAGGACCTTGCGGCAGCGGTCGGTTTGAGCACCTTTCATCTGCAGCGAAGCTTTAAGTCGGTAATCGGCGTGACGCCCAAAAAGTATGCGGAGGCAAAGAGAATGGAGCGATTCAAAAAGGAACTCAGGAACGGGAGCGACGTTACGACCGCGATGTACGATGCAGGCTTTGGGTCGCCGAGCAGGCTTTACGAAAAGGCGAACGAAGAGATCGGCATGACACCCGCCGACTATAAGAAAGGCGGCAGCGGCGTAACGATAAACTTTGCGATAACCGATTGCGAACTCGGCCGCATCCTTGTCGCACGCACGATAAAGGGCCTCTGCAACGTCGCGTTCGCTGACCGTGACGAAGAGCTGATCGATAATCTGCGGCAAGAATTTCCGAACGCTGAGATCGTAAAGGATGCCGAGGTTCTGAAGGATTTCGTCGATGAGATACTCAAGCATCTGGCCGGAAAAAAGAAGCGGCTCGACCTGCCGCTGGACATACAGGCGACCGCTTTTCAGATGCAGGTCTGGGAGCTTTTGCGAAAGATACCGTACGGCGAGACCGTCACCTATACGCAGATCGCCGAGAAACTGGGCGACAAGAACAAGGTCCGAGCCGTTGCCCGGGCGTGTGCCACCAACCGCATCGCCGTCGTTGTTCCATGCCACCGCGTCATCGGCAAAAGCGGAAAGCTGACAGGCTATCGCTGGGGCATTAAACGAAAGGAAAAGCTGCTGAAAACCGAGGCGGATGCGTGAAATTCTCTCGCAAGCACCAAAAGGCCTGTTCGCGTTCCGCTCTTTTCTCTAGAAATCAAGCCCGTACATTTCCTGCTTTACTCTTGGATCGCTTGCACGGCGGAATTTGACGAGTTGTTCATTTTCGCCGTCGCAAGGCAGCGGTTTTCGCATGCTGGTGCCGTCCTGTTGAAACTGCAGCTTGCTGAACGCCTTACTCGTATTTATGCAAAGTTCGGAATCGCCTTCGCCGCCTTTCCAATAAAGGGACTCGTCCCCGTTATAGGTCCTCGCGTAGTAAAAGGTTCTCGGTAGCGTGCCGTAAGGAATATTGTGTTTTTCTCTAAGTCGCTTACTGACTGGAATATTGATACACTTCCCTTTAGCGACATTCCACCAGCCTTCGGTCCAAAATCCGTAGTTTGTTTCTAAGCCAAGAACGAAATAGATCCCGCCCGGATATTTCGTATTACAGACCTTCAACGTATATTTGGTGGCAATATTCTTAAACCGGCTGAACCCGAATCTTGCACCCTTTCCGAGAATTATCTTCCCCGTATCGGCGGGCAGGTGACGTGTGTAGAGATACTTATCGAGGATCTTCTGAACTTTATAGATCTTCACTTTGAACGGCGTAAAGATCCCCTCGCGGTTCCAATAGATTTGCTCGCCACTTTTCAGTTCAACACAACCGATCGCAAACAGGCTGATCGCATCCGGTTTGTGCATACAGACCTTTCGGGTTTCGCCCGAATTGTTTCTGATCTCAACCGGTGGATTCGTTTCCAATCCCTGAGCCGAAATGTATTGTGAGAAGTAGATCTGACCGCAAAAAATAGCCAAAAGGTAAAGTATCTTTGTTTTTTTCATGTCATTTGCCTCGATAAACTATCATATTTTGGCGTGATCTCTCAGGGAAGACGCTAATAGGTGAACGTTACCGTGCCCGAGTCTTGCAACGGAACGGCCGTCGGCAAAAACGGCAACCTCTCGGGCTACCGCTGGGGAATCGAGCGAAAGACCCTACTCATCGAAGCAGAAAGCCGCGAGAATTGATCGATCCGATCGCAATTTCTAGCATTTGCGTTTGCATTGCTCGGAAATCCGCCGCTCAACATTGGGCGGCGGTTTTGCATTCTGAAACTTTTGATCTATCCTCTCCGTAAACGAGTTTCAGTAAAACGATTCAGTTTTTCACGCCTTTTCAATTTGATATGAAAGTAAAATTCTTCTTGTTCGCGATTGCGGCGATCGGGTTGTGTTCGGTCACGACTGCGTTTGGGCAATCATACGCGATCACCAACGCACGCATTGTCACGGTTTCCGGAGCAACGATCGAACGCGGTACGGTCGTCGTGCGAGACGGCCTGATCGAATCGGTCGGAGCCAACGTAAACGCTCCGGCTGATGCCAAGGTGTTTGACGGCAATGGGCTGACGGTCTATCCCGGTTTCTTCGATACGCTATCGAGCCTCGGCTTGCAGCCGCCGCAGCCGCGTCCAGCCGGGACTGGACAGCAGGCAACGCCCGAGCCGACGACGTCGAATTATCCGGTCGGATTTCGACCCGAGGACATGGCCGCCGACAGCATTCGCGTTGGCGAGGACCAGTTCGAAGCGGCCCGGAACGCCGGATTCACTTCGATCCTGACGGTTGGCCGCACCGGAATCTTCAACGGACGTTCGGCGATCATCAATCTCGCCGGAGACGCTGCATCGGCGATGGTCGTAAAGTCACCTGCAGCGATCCACATTTCATTCGCGACCATTCCGGGAACGTATCCGGGCTCGTTGCTCGGGATGTTTTCGGCGACGCGGCAGATGTTCCACGACGCGAAGCGGCACCAGGAACTTATCAAGATGTACGACGCCGATCCGCGTGGGATCCGGCGGCCGCCCGCTGATCGCTCGCTAGAGGCGTTGTTACCGGCTCTCGACCGGACCGTTCCTGTCGTTTTCAATGCCAACACCGAGATCGAGATCATTCGTGCGATCGATTTTGCAAAAGAATTCAACCTTCGGCTTATCATTGCCGGCGGGCAAGAGGCAGGCAAGGTGATCGACAGGATCAAAGCCGCCGATGCCGCAGTACTCTTTTCCCTGAATCTGCCGAAGCGAACAACCGCTGCTTCGCCAGACGCTGACCCGGAAAGTCTGGATCTGCTTCGCTTCAGAGCTGAGGCACCGAAAGCGGCGGGGAAGCTCGCGGCAGCGGGCGTCAAGTTCGCGTTTCAATCCGGCGGAATGACCAACCTTACCGATTTTACCGCCAGTGCAGGAAAAGCGGTCGAAGGCGGACTGAACCGTGACGCGGCCATCCGGGCGATGACGCTCAGCGGAGCCGAGATCTTCGGCATCAACAACCGGACCGGCTCGATCGAAACGGGAAAGATCGCTAATCTAACGGTGGTTCGCGGCGACCTGTTCGACAAAGCACGAACGATAACGCACGTCTTCGTTGACGGAAAACTGTTCGAACCCAAAGCTCCGCCGGCACGTCCGACGGGACCCGGGCAAGGTACAGGAACGGGACCCGGAACGGCAACCGGACTTCCGGCTGTTGCTGGTAATTTCAGCATCACTATCGACATTCCGGGCCAGGCGTTGACGGGTACGATGGCATTGGTCCAGCAGGGGCCGACGCTCACCGGAACGCTTCAGACCCAACTCGGGACAGCACAGATCCGCGAGGGCAAGGTAACCGCAAACGGTTTCGAGTATGCGACAAGCGTCGAATTCGGCGGATCCGCGATAGACATTTTCGTTCGCGGGAAAGTTGCCGGAAACGAGATCAGCGGCACGATCGATTCGCCGCAGGGAACCGTGCCATTCTCAGGCACACGCAACCCATAGGAATATTCACGAGGACTTATGAAAAAGATTTTGTTATCGATCTTTGCGACGTTGATGGTCGGGCTTTTGCCTGCCAGCCTGTCCGCCCAAACCGGCGACGTGCTCATCAAGAATGCGACCGTAATGACGGCGACGCGGGGCACGCTGGAGAATACTGACATTCTTATCCGCGACGGCAAGATCAGCCGCATCGGCCGGAATCTTTCCGCTGGTGCGAACGCCCGCGTGATCGACGCGACCGGTAAATACGTAACGCCGGGCATCATCGACGCCCATTCGCACACGATGATGAACGCCGTAAACGAAGGTTCGCTTTCGGTAACATCGATGACGCGGATCCGCGACGTTTTGAACCCGAGCGACATCGCTATCTATCGCGGACTGGCAGGCGGCGTAACTGCCGCGTTGCTGCTTCATGGTTCGGCAAATGCGATCGGCGGGCAGAGTTCGTCGGTAAAGCTCAAATACGGCCGCCCGGTCGAAGAGTATCTGATCGCCGGTGCTCCTGAGGGCATCAAGTTCGCGATGGGCGAAAACCCGAAGCGGTCGAGCCAGACGTTTACCGGCGGCCAGACGCCGCGATATCCGCGGACGCGTATGGGCGTGCTTGAGGTGATGCGTGACGCATTCGTTCGTGCTCAGGATTACAAGCGTTCGTGGGACGATTACCGGGCAAAGAAAACTCGTGTGATGCCGCGGCGTGATATGGAGCTTGAGCCGATCGTCGAGATCCTCGAGGGCAAACGGCTCGTCCACGCACACGGCTATCGCTCGGACGAACAGCTAAACCTTTTGCAGCTTGCCGAAGAGTTCGGCTTCAAGATCGGAACGCTGCAGCATGGCCTGGAGGCATACAAATTTGCCCCCGAGATCGCCAAGCATGGTGCCGGAGTTTCGATATTCGTCGACAGCTGGAGCTATAAGCTTGAGGCGTACGATTCTATCCCGTACAACGCGTACATTCTGTGGAAAAATGGCGTCAACGTCTCCATCAATTCCGATTCGAATGAACGCATGCGTCGGTTGAATCTGGACGCCGCTAAGGTTATGAAATACGGCGGTGTGCCCGAGCAGGATGCACTCAAGATGATCACGTTGAATCCCGCGATCCAACTCGGCATCGGCAACCGCACCGGTTCTATCGACCTGAACAAAGACGCCGACATCGTCATCTGGTCCGAACATCCGTTCAGCCCATATTCGCACGCTGAGGTCACCATGATCGAAGGCGTTGTCTATTTTGACCGTGCAGGCGACATCGCTCGTCGCGATGCAATGGCAAAAGAACGGGAAGCTCTCGAAAAGCTGGAAGTAAACCGTGCTCCAGGCAGCGGCGGAACGCTACCGCGGATACCGACCGAACGCCTTCGCGGCGACATTGACCACGGCGACGTAGACGGAGGCCACCGATAATGAGCCTCACCAATAGTTTCAATAACGCTATGACTTCCTTTAGAAATATCTGTTTCGCAATTGCCGCTTTCGGCATTTTCGCAGCCGTTCAGGCCCAGAGCGACGGTTCGCAGCAAAACCTTACCGGACGTGCGGGCACATTCGCCATCGTTAATGCCCGAGTCGTTACGGTCACAGGTGCTGTCATCGAAAACGGCACTGTCGTCATTCGCGACGGCAAGATCGCCGTTGTCGGAGCAGGCGTTTCGGTTCCCTCGGGTGCCGAACGCATCGACGGCAAAGGCCTGTCGGTCTATCCGGGAATGATCGACGCCGCGACGAACATGGGCCTCGCGGAGATCGGCCAGGGAGCTAACGCCACGATGGACGTAGTCGAACCCGGCGGGATGAACGCCAACGCCAAGGCGATCACCGCCGTCAATCCGCACTCGTCGCACATCAACGTCACCCGCGTCAACGGCATCACGACCGTGCATGCGGCTCCCGGCGGCGGCCTCATCTCCGGCCAGAGCACGGTGATAAATCTGAACGGCTCGACGCAAGGCGATATGTCCGTCGTTCCGCAGTTCGGGCTCGTGATCAACTTCCCGCGTGTTTCGACCTTTGCCGGTTTTACCCCCGGCGTTGGGCCGCGGATCATCGATTTCAACGAGGCCATCAAGCGTCGCGACACGCAGATCGATGACCTGAAAAAGATCTTTGTCGATGCCGAGAACTACGGCCGTGCGATGGACGCCCACCGTGCGAACAACGCTTTGCCGAAGCCCGCGACCGACCTTCGGCTCGAAGCCCTCGTGCCCTACGTCCGCGGCGAACGCCCGATCATATTCACCGCCGAACGCGAACGCGACATCCGTGCGATCGCTAAATTTGTTGAAGATAACAAGGTGAAAGGTGTCGTCGTCGGTGGCCAGGAAGCGTGGAAAGCGGCTGACGTGCTCAAGAAAAACGACATCGCCGTCATTTACACGAACATCTACAGCCTGCCGGTCCGCGAAGACGACCCGTACGATTCGCTCTTCAGCGGCCCCGCGATGCTTCACAAAAATGGCGTCAGGTTTGCCGTTTCGACCGGCGATCAGGGTGCGGAGGTCCGCGATCTGCCGTATCACGCCGGGCTCGCCGGAGCATACGGCCTGCCGCGCGAAGAGGCACTGAAAGCCGTAACGATCTATCCCGCGCAGATACTCGGCATCGCCGACCGCCTCGGGTCGATCGAGACCGGCAAGGACGCGAACATCGTCGTCACCGATGGCGACATCCTCGACCCGCGAACGAACATCAAGCACATCTTCATCGCCGGCCGCCTGATCCCCCTGACCAGCCGCCACACGGAACTGTTCGATAGCTTTAAGGACAGGAAGTAGGGAAGAGAGAAGCCGGAAGCAAGAAGCAAGAAGTCAGTAGTCAGAAGCCAGAAATACGAAGCCAGGATCTCGAACATCTCGTTCAAGATCCTGGCTTCTGCACATGTTATCCTCAGACAGCAAGCTGATGTCGCTCCACGAGCAAACATCGCCAGACATCAGAAGTATGTCGACACACACAAATACAGAAACGGTTATAGGTGAGACAACCTTGTGCCTCTGGCCACAAGTCCGCTTTTTGCCGAAAATGCGCAATTTATGATATCAGCTCCGTTAGGAGCGTCATGTTTATAGCACCGCGGTCGCCATTTATCGAAGCTCCGTAGGAGCGACATGTTCATGTGCCGCTCCTACGGAGCTGGGTTACGATATAGCTCCTGTTTTTACAAACATTCGGCTGCTCCGCAGCTTAAGACCTTGTCAGGATACCGAAGACTGGCGGAGCCGTTGATACGGTTCCCCAAATAAACCCAATGATAGAAAGTAGGAGCGGGATCGCGGCGACAAAGGTGAGGATCCTCTAGAAGTGAATCCATAAATACATTTGAACCACAAAGACAGCGGCGAGCATGCCCGCTAGGAGCGCCGCAATATACGCAAGAATGCCGATGAAGCCCGAAAGGCCGCGCGTTCTGAACAAATGATAGGGAATGAGCACAGGCCACGCCATGTAAATGAAATATCCAAGATCCATCGGCCATGTGTCGCCGGTTTTCTTGCTGTCGTCCTTAAGCCACCACCACAAAATCGAAGCGTGGGCCAAATATAATAAGGAGGAATATGCGAGCGAAGGTTCCACCGCCCACGCTTCGTAAAGCCCACCGATCAACTGAACAACGAACGCAAATGCAAACAGTAGTATTGCTGGACCGGATACGTTTTTCAGCATAGATTCGAACGAACTGGCCGCCCGCTTACGCAGGCGGTTCTGACTTCTGCGGGATGTCTTGGCCTTCGAGGGCCACGACGCCGTCATCGGAAAGGCATGCAAGCTCTACAATCATATTTCCCATGTCTTGTACCAAAGAAAATCGCGGTTCGAGGCCTTCTACGGCGGCTGCAAATTCAGAAAACGTGTTCTTCAGATACAAATAGGTCGTCTCGGCACGTTCAATGTCAGCCGTTGCAGTCTCGATGGTTACATCTAGCCAACTTGTGAAGGAACTAATGTCAAGCCGCTTTTCGTCGGCGTGGGCATTAAACTGAACCTCATTAAACGAAAAGGGAATTCCTTGTCGCAATCGCCCCACGCCGGTGGCTATCGTTTGGAATTGCGCATGATCTTGTTTCATTTCCAGCGTATAATTCGAAAAGCTCAAAATTTCTGCGGGATGTCTTGGCCTTCTTCGAAGAATTCTAGGGAGGCGTTCCTTGGGGTAGACGTACTTCGCAGAATCGCATATAGCCTAATCGGCCTTGATGTTCCAAACGTCCCGATTCGACGAGTTTGGTGACGCGTTGGGCGTAGAAAATGTCGGGGATTCCCTTCTTGCTTTCATCGCGTTCCATCATCGTAGTTCTTACGACGCGAGCTACCTTTCTGTACTGATAACTGCAATTTGAAAGGAGAGCTTCATCTATCTTGCGAAGCTCGTCATCGCTAAATCTATCAACGCGAGCTTGTTGTTCGTCCGATAACTCTCCATCGGGCTCGGGCGTTGCCGGTTCAACGGGCGGTCCCAATCCACCTGGAAGCCGACAGCCTGCTTCCGAAATGTATCCAACGGCCATCGAGATCTCTTTGATCATCTCCGGTTTGTTTGGCAACTCTGAGGAGCCAGCTTCGAGTACCGCGATCTCCAATAATGTAATCGATTGCTGTAGCGATATCTTTAGTATTTCGATCGTGGAATTATTTGGTTCGTTTAGCATTTCGATCTATGAGTGTTTCTGCGGGATGTCTTGGCCTTCTTCGAAGAATTCTAGGGAGGCGGAGTTTAGGCAGTAGCGTTGGCCGGTTGGTGGCGGGCCGTCGGGGAAGACGTGGCCCTGGTGGCCGCCGCAGCGTGCACAGCGGATCTCGGTGCGACGCATTCCGTAGCTGTTGTCGTCGATGTGGGCGAGGTGCTCTTTGTCGATCGGGGCGTAGAACGACGGCCAGCCCGTGCCCGATTCGAACTTGTATTTCGAAGTGAACAA
>JBBQTV010000036.1:0-21241 GCA_038212935.1 Pyrinomonadales bacterium
CTCGGCCAGCCGATGCACGCATTCGATCTGGATAAGCTTGCAGAAAATCGAATTGTCGTCCGCACCGCTCGGGCCGGCGAGACGATCAAAACACTCGACGAAGTTGAGCGAAAACTGGACGAATCGATGCTGATGATATGCGATGCGGAGAAACCCGTTGCGGTCGCGGGCGTCATGGGCGGGATCGACAGCGGAATTACTGATGCGACGACGAATGTTCTCCTTGAAGTCGCATTCTTTAAGCGCGAGAGTATTCGTCAAACTTCCCGCAAACTGGGCCTCGCGACCGAAGCAAGCTATCGTTTCGAACGCGGTGTTGATATCGAGAACCTGATTCGGGCGTCGGACCGTGCGACCGAACTCATTCTCCAGTTCGCAGGCGGTTCGGCTGTCGATGTGATGGATCTTTACCCGACGAAAATATCGCCTAACGCGGTTGCATCGGCCGATATCTCTGCCGCTGTAAAACGCTTGACTGGTTTGGATGTCTCGAAAGACGAATCTGTCCGCATTCTTTCCCGCTTGGGGATTACCCTAAACAAGGCAATTGGAGGCTCCGGCCGCGTTTTTGCATCTCCGACATGGCGTCACGATATTGCCATCGAAGAGGATCTCGTCGAGGAGGTCGCAAGGCACGCCGGCTACGAGAATATCGCCGAAGAATTGCCGCCTGCATATGGGGCAGGCGAATATCAGCCCAACGAATCGCGGCGAAACCTATTGCGACGGGTATTAGCCGATCAAGGCTTCGACGAAGCGATCACCTACAGCTTCATCGACACGAAACACGACGGCCGCGTTTGTTTGGTGCCGGAGCTAGCCGACAATGTCGGAGCCACTGGACTTGTTGAGCTTAAACAATCGGTGATCGAAGGGGCGGTGAGGATGCGTCCGACTCTCGTCCCAGGTCTGCTCGATGCCGCCCGGCTCAATCTTAACCATCAGCGAAAAGATATTCGCCTGTTTGAGATCGGCAAGGCCTTCGCTGCCTCTGCGGCCGGCGAATTGCCCCACGAACGCGAGCTTTTCGGTGCATTGCTGACCGGTTCAGAAATATCGGAGCAGCGTGCAATGCCTGTTCGTGAACTCGATTTTCATGACGCGAAAGGTGCGGTCGAATCTGCCCTCGATGCAGTCGGTGTTTCGGACGTCAATTTTGTTGCCGCCGATATTGAACATCTTCAACGCGGCCAGTCGGCAGAAATTCTCGTCGGGGAGAAAGTGATAGGCTCCGTCGGACGCTTAAACGCGGAAATAGCTGGGGATTACAAGTTTAAGCAAGCAGTATATGTTGCTGAGATCGATCTACAAACAGCGCTTGCGGCGGAGACGAAGCCGGTTGTTTATGCGGCTCTACCGAAATATCCTTCGGTCGTACGCGATGTTTCGCTCTTGGTGAAACGCGATTTTAGTTTTTCGTCGATCACCAAAGCCGTTAGATCCGTCGAAACGGAACTTCGTCCCAGGGTATCGTTTGTAGATCTTTATGAAGGCAAAGGCATGTCTGATGACGAGCGTTCGCTGACCTTACGGTTTGAATACCGGAGTGATACCGGCACTTTGACGGAAGAAGTGGTCGACTCGGCGCACATGATGATTCTGGAAGATATCTCGAAGTCGCTCGGAATTCGGCCTCGATTTTAGGGCTCAGCATGCGTAGCTTGAAGTTTTTCGGAAAACTCTACATAATCTTTTTCACGACTTTGAACTTACCCCTTGCAGAAATGGAGACAGCTTGATGAACGGCCTTACGGGAATGGATAAATTTTCGCATCTCGAGGATAAGATATATCTGACGATCGAGTTTGCGAAAAAGATGCGCGAGGAGAATGAGCGGCTAGAGAAAGAACTTGCGGCGCTTCGCAGAGGTTCGCTTGCGCTTGAGTCAGAAAAAGACCGGCTGGAAGAAAAGGTCGAAGGACTGCTCACAGAACGCGACGCAATTCAGCTAAAGGTCGAGGCGATGCTTGATGCGATGACTATCATCGATACCGAAGTTGCGACTGCCGTCGGGAGGGTTCAGTGATGGCTTCCGAACGCCCAGATCCGGAATCGGCAGAACAAACGATCCGGGTCGAGATATATAATCAGAACTACAGTATCCGTTCCGATGGCGATAACGAGTATATTCACCGCCTGGCGGAGTATGTTGACGGTAAGATGCGTGACATTTCGTCAGGGACCTTAACCGTCGATTCGCTCAAGGTCGCGATCCTCGCAGCGCTTCATATTGCCGACGAGTATCATCAATTGAAGAATCAGCAGCAGCAGGTCGACGCGCAATTGGCGTCACGAAGCGCGGAGTGTACAGAGCTACTTGATCGTGTTCTAAAACACAAAGAGGTTATTCCGCAAGAGTTTGAGACCGATCAGTCAATGTAGAAATTATTCGACGGTCTGAGTAGCCCATCGCCTTCCTTCCATATTCGAAAAGAAAGATTTGCAAACGTCCGCACAGGTGGTATAGTCCTGAATTAGGCGAAGGATTGTTTCTGCGAGGTTCGTCCCCGGACGCAATACATAATTGAGCCAACACTTGAATTACGGGAGGCTAATGCCGATTTCGGTGCAGATCTCTATAGCGGGAATCTGCCATAGAATGAGGCTTTGATGTTTCGAAAGAAACAGAAGGTCACCCACCTGATTAAACCAGGTTCAATTCAAGCGTTCGAACGGCCATCGCGGTCTTCCATCGCCTAAACCTTTTCTCCGAGCTCCTCTTTCTCTAATTCCGATCTAATCTCGTCCGCCATCTTCGCCTCTTCTAGAGCGAGCGGAAGTGTCTGCGCCCGGGTCGAGAGCCGCTTCAATGCGAGCTCTGATGCCGCAAGGCTTCCACCCCTGAGCGCCGCAGATTCGATAAGCTGCATGCGCGACTCAGCCTCGATCAGCATTTGCTGCGCGTCCTGATTGATGTTGGTTAATTTCTCAGCGTCTTTCGAAAGTTCAGCCAAAAACTGCGGGGCGCTTTCGCTTTTCAAAAGTTTTATCTTCGATTCCCGTCTCTTCGTCAGCAATAGTTCCTTTTTTGACGAGCGAATAAGCCTGGTTGCCGTTAGACGCGATGCCAATGTCTCGCGATAAGCATCCCCAAGCATAGGATCGCTGCGTTCAATGTCTTTTAGAGCCTTTTTTTCCTGCGGCTTTAGTTCCTTTTTGAACCAATCGATCTCATTTGCCTTTATCCCATCCGCTGCGATCCGCTCACGCATTTCTGCTGACCACTTCGAATAGCGATAAGCCATGAATCCGGAGATGACCATACCCTTGATAAAGCCTATCGCCGTGATGATTAGTCCTAGAAAAAGGATAGAAGCTGCTACAGGAGGTGTCGATCCGAGTAAAAAAAAGAGGACGATCGATACAGCGGCAGGCAAAACGGTAAGAACGACGGGAGCTCCGAACGCCCCTATTTTAAGGTTGCGGCCGCGGGCCAGTTCGCGTTTACTGATATCGTATTTACTTGCTAATTCGTTCATTTTCCACGGTTTACTTTACAGTTCACACCAACGATTTTCAAACAATTCGCATCATAAACATCGATTTCTTCTAAAAAGAGTATTAATATTCATTGGCTATGATTCCGAGGATCGATATTATGCGAAATATTCATCGGCTGTTTGTCTTGAGCGTTTTCTGCATATTTGTTCTGGGTTTGATAAGCATTTCTGGTCAAGACCGACGTAACCAAAACGTTCGCACGGTCTCGATCCCCATCTCCATTTTTACTAAGGAAGAATTGCGCCAAGGCCAGGCCGAAGAATTCCTTCAGGTTGAACTTCTTACCGTAACCGAAAATCAGAAGGACAAGCAGATACTCTCCATTCGCAGTGTTACAGATGCCCCGCTTTCTATTGCGATCCTGATTCAGGATGACCTGACTAGTTCATTCAATCTTCAGCTTCAAGACATTCGAAGATTTATTCGCCAGCTTCCAAAAGGTTCAAGAGTAATGGTCGCATATCTCCGCGGTGGCTCTCTCGAAGTAAGGCAGCGTTTTACAACGAATCTGGAAGCCGCTGCAAAATCGCTTCGAATTGTGACCTCCAGTTCTACATCTGCGCCGCGGACACCTTATGATGGCGTCATCGAAGCGTTGAACCGTTTTGATGCCTTGCCAGCTGGCCGGCGTGCAATACTGATGGTATCGGATGGTCTCGACCTTTCGCAGAGCAGTGGTGGAGCGACTCCGTCGGAAAGTCTCGATCTCGACCGTGCGATTCTGCAGGCACAACGCAAAAGCGTTTCTGTGTTTCCGATTTATTCACCGACCGTTTTCACCGAAAGCGGCCGTGGTCAAAGAGTGCTTTTCGGCCAAGGCTCGCTGCAAAAAATAGCTGACGAGACCGGCGGGCGGGCCTTCTTTCAGGGGACGGGAGCACCGCTTAGTTTCGATCGGTTCTTCCGTGAGCTCACGATCCTTCTAAATCGCCAGTTTCTTCTTACATATCTTTCAGACAATATGAAAAAGGGGTATTACAAAGTTGAAGTAAAAAGTACCAATCCGTTGGTGAAGATCGAACATCCCCGAGGCTATTATTATCGATAGCTCAGGAAACCTGGCGTTTGCAGACGGGACAGATCGCAACATCTTCCTTAAGCAAAAGACCGATCCAGAAGAAGACGAACGTGAAAACAAGTAGAAGACCGAAAGTGATCCAACCCGCAGTTGAAATACGGCGTTCGATCACAGGCAGATAGTGTGTACCGCACGAAGGGCATCGGTAGTTCCCGGTAAGGTCCTGTCGCATCTGCGGATTCAACTGCATCGCCTGCGGCATTTGCTGATACGGCTGGTGCGGATTCAGTGCAGCGGTTGGCTGTGCGGCGGATATCGGACGGGCTTCCGCCTGCGTTTGATATTCATCCGTTTTCCATCCGTAAGGACGGGGCGGACTCGCTTCATAGTTCGCTGGTTGTCTTTGTAGAGATCTGTGGCCGCAGAACCGACAAAACTGGCTTTCGGCCGCATTCGTCTCTCCGCAGTTTTGGCATTGGATCATAGATATTCCGATCGTTTGGGCTATTTGCACAAACAATTAAACGCATAATACTACGGAAAGGTTCGATATTTGAGAATTTGATCTACAAAAATCGCACTTTCTTCTGCGTTTTTATCGCCTCGTAAACTGATTCTACGATTTCGACCGAACGATAACCGTCGTCTGCTGTCACCAGCGGCGGATTTCCTTCAATGATCGCATCGAGAAACCCCTTATCTTCCTGAACGTAGCCCCAACGTTCTTCCTTTTCGACCATATGAAACGAATGGGTTTCAAAATTCGGGCCCATGTCGTTCGAATCAAGCAAACGCTCCATTTCCTCGGTCAATATGGTTCTATGATGGCAAAAGACCTCCATTCGTTCGAAAGGAAAATGCCAACTTGCGTCTGATGACGAAGCAAAAGTGCAGTGAAAACCGTTTTTGAACTTAAATATGATCGAGAATTCATCAAGCTCGGGATACTCATGCTGTGAGCCGTAGGCAACGAATTCCTCGATCTCGCCAAACTGGAAACGCAGCATATCAAACAAATGGATGGTCGTTTCGTACAAAAATCCGCCCGTCACGTTCACATCGCCGGTCCAAACGGGATTCTTCAGTTCGCCGCGGTTCATCTTGATATGTGCGGAGTGCGGCCGGTCGTTATCCAGAAGCTCTTTCAACGTTTCGTAAACAGGTGCAAATCTTCGATTATGCCCAACCTGAAAGACTCCCCGGCCTTTGTTTGCGGCATCTCGGAGCTCGGCGGCATCATTAATTCCAATTGCAAACGGCTTTTCGCAGAAGACATGCTTGCCTTCCGCGATAGCGTGAAGAGCGATCTCTTTGTGCGTTCTATTAGGCGAGCAAACGAGAACCGCGTCGCAATTCTCCATCAGCTCTTCGCGGGACGCGCAGACCTTGCCGCCGATGCCTTTTGCGGTCCGTTCCGCACGTTCTGGGACGATATCGAACAGCGCCGTGACCTCTGCCCTCTCGTCACGCGAATAAATGCGGCCATGAACGTTGCCTATATAGCCGGTTCCAACAATTCCAATTTTAACTTTTTCCATCAATATATTCGGTAACGCTATCTATCTATCATCACTCGAAGTCGCATTCAAAGGCTTAAACTCAAAAGAATTCACTGGGAAGTTCGGATCATTTGGACGCTCCTTAAAAAAGCCGAATATCATCCAGTTCTTATTTGTCGCCGTGGGACTTACTGCGCCCGAGATTCCGCTAGGTCGCCCTGTTAGTTCAAGTTTTACGGATGAGCCGGGCGCGAGTCCGCCGATATGGCAAACTAGACTTCCCCCGGAATTACCCCAAGATGATCTTTTGCATACTCCCTGACGATTCTTAAAAGAGACAAGGTTCGTGTCAATGTCAAAAACCGAGCGAAAATTCACCTCTGCTACCGCCCTGTCTCCGACGTTCTTTATCGAAACTTGATATCTATGAATGTCGCCGTCTCTCTCCTTTTCCGTAATTAGCGACACATCGAATTTAGTTAACGGGGCATTCGGAGGAAGTCCTCGTTTGGAAGCTATCACGAAATATTCATCGGGTTTTAGTGGAGCGCTATAAAGCTCACAGCTGATCTTGCGTTCCCGAGGATTCGGAAAGTATACGCTCATCTCCTCGTTATATTGCACAGCACCACTCTCGTCTTGACCCCATGGAAGCATCGTGCAATCAAACCAATCGCTTCCACTAGGATCAAGCTCGTTGGTTTTATGCTGCAGAACTCTTATGTTTTCAAATGGTTCGACCAAATCGGACGGAAGCCTTACGGTAATAATCGTCCTTCCAGAGACTGTCGAAGAAGCCTTTACTAGATAGGATTTGTCACCTAAGGGCAAATAAAGTGAAGGTATTCGGGAAACATTTGGGGTGTCCTGTAAGGGCACAGCGTATTTTTTTATCTCGCCGAGCTCATAAATGTGCTCGTATGTTATCGAGAGATCATGCTGGTCTGTAAGTTCTGTTTGCCGATGCTGTGCACAACCAACAGTTCCAAAAATCACAATGACCAAAAGTGTCCGAGCCGCCGATGTGGTTTTTGACCATCTTTTTTCTTCCATACCAAACGATGACTACCAGCTTCCGCCTTTGGCGTACTTTCCTAGTCCAAGAGCCCTTTCCGCCGCTACTTTTGCCTCTCTGGCGACGACGAAGGGGTCGCGTTCCCAGTATTCGGGGCGGAATATCTCGACGCTGGCGGGGCCGTCGTAGCCGATCTTATCTAGTGTTTCTTTCATCCGGGCGATCGGCAGGATTCCTTCGCCGGGGTATAAGCGCTTTGAATCGTTCAGTTCGCCTTTCGGCAGGTCCTCGGCTCCATTTATGTGAAAAATGAAAAGCTTCTTTGGATCCAGCGATTCCAGAGCTTCCCACGACGAATCGCCGGCGTAAAAATGGTACGTATCTATCACATTCCCGACGCTTTCCCGCGCGACCAGATCGACGATCTTGCTGCCCAAGTCCAGTGTTTGCACCGAATTCCCTGCTTCACCGAGGAATTCGAATCCAAGTTTGATCCCGTGCGGCTCGGCAATGTCCGCAAGCTCATTCAACACTCGGACAGATTCTTCGATGGTTTCATCGTCTGTTTTCGGGCCCTGACGCAACGCTCCGGGAACCGATAAAACATATTGACAGCCTATCGCTGCCGCGATGGCCGACAGTTTTTCACATTCCGCCTTTATTTCGGCGTAATCCTCATCCGAACGCCACGTAATGTGCTCAAGCGTATTGATCGAAAGTACACCGACGCCGGTCTCAGAAAGTAAAGCAGTTAGGTCGTCGACCGTCTTCGTTGCCAGAAAATCATAGAGCTTATTGGACCGAAGTTCTACCAGCTCAAACCCAGCGGCGGCGGCCGAGCGGATGTCCGTTTCCAGATCCGCAGTCATCGTCGTCGCACCATTTATTGCCAATTTCATTGAAGTTCCCTCATTCGCAAAGCCTAGATTCTATCACGCCGGGCCCGGATTCAAACGGCCGAAAGGACCATTGTCAATTGTCCATTGGCAAATTGTAAATTGGTAGGTTCAGAATGATGCCCGGCAACCTGTTCTATTGCGAGATCGTCTAAAAATCGGGTAATATCAGGGTTAGCTTTCCCCGCCTGCATTAAAATTATTATGAAATATCTATTTGCCGTATTGATCGCTATGGCCGTGTTCTTTGTCGACGGGACGGCCCAAACCTCGGATGCCGCGTTGCGAAACGCCATATCGGCTGACAACGCCGCGAAGGTTCAGTCGCAGGGCAAGCTTCCGGTGCTTTCGGCGGCGGTCCACCTTTCGCGGGCTGAGGCGTATATGGCGAATCGGATGTTCCCCGAGGCCCGTGAACACTGGGCGATATTTATGGCGAACTATCCGGATGACGCTGGCATTACCAAAGCTTTATTCGGCACTGCACGTTCGTACATGTGGGAACGCGAGTATTTGAAGGCAGTCGAGTGGTTCGACAAATTGACGAAGGACCACGCGCAGACGAAAGACGGCCGCGAGGGGCTTGCATTCAAAGGGGCGAGCTACGTTCGAGCGGGCAAAAACCTTGAGGCTGCACGCACTTACGAACAATACACGGTGATGTTTCCGGAGGGCGAAAAGATCGAATCGGCTCACCTGAACATCATCGATGCCTACCGCGAAGCGGGCGAATATGACAAAGCTAATGAATGGGTGACGACGACGGTTCGCAAATTTGCCGGTAAACCTACTGTAGCCAACGCTTTGCAGGCACAGGTGCGAATGGAGATCCATCGCGAAAATTGGGAAGCGGCGGCTCGTTCCGCAGACACATTGCTTGCGTTTGGCAACTTCCGGGGTTCGATGGCTTCGGCTGATGAGGCTACCTTCCTGAAAGCGTTCGCGCTTGAAAAAGGCGGGAAAAAGGCTGAAGCGAATGCTGTTTATGGGTCGATCCAGAATGCTGTAAGTTCCTATTATGGAGGACTTGCGGCCGATAAGCTTGCGGGCGAAAGAGTCCAAAAGATCTCGCAGGTTACGCCCCGGCTCTATACCGAATACCCGACAACATACCGCGTACAGGTGCTAAAACACGCCAAAAAGAATAACATCGACCCGCGTTTTGTGCTTGCGATAATGAAGCAGGAAAGTGCTTTCCGCGCCAACGCCAAGTCGCCGGCGGGTGCTCGGGGGCTGGTCCAACTCGTGTTCGACACGGCCATAAAGTATAAGAATGAGGCGGGTTACCCGAATCTGCAGCCAGACGACCTCTACGTTCCCGAGACGAATGTTGCGATAGGGTCGATCTATATTCGCAAGATAAAGGACGAATTTGGCGGGTTATATGAGGCGGTCGCCGCGAGCTACAACGCCGGCGAAGATAACGCCGCACGTTGGCTAGACCGGACCAAGCCGAAAGAGCCGGGCCTCTTCGCCGCCGAAGTAGGTTTCGCCGAGACGAAAAATTACGTCTTCAAGGTCATGAACAACTACCGCGTCTACCGCGAACTCTACGATGAAAATTTGAATCGACGGTAAAAGCGGACAAGATCAAGCGGCCGGCGGATATACCATGTCATTCAGACGGCCCGGCCGCGACCGTGGGTTCGATTCGGGCGGAGCGGTATGAGATCAAGGCGGATCGAGGTGAAAGCATCGCAGATTCCTTACGATCAAGCCTGCCGAATAATCCGTTAGTCCGACCCTGGGCGGAACATCCTGGCTCTAGACCATCCGTCCATCACGCTGCCCACGAATCTGTCTTACGATCCCTTCCCTATCTTTCCAAACACAACTTCGCTCGCCAAGCTCCTCAAGTGGTGTCTTTGCAACCAAGCGTCTTTTTCTGCGCGATCCGCACCAAAAGGTTTCGCCTTCGAGTTCGAAGTAAGTAGAAGTGCCAGGATGTGAATGCAAAATGTCGAATCCCAATCCTCGTACTTGTCCCGTACCCGCCTCAAATGCCGGCAACTCATCCCCTAGATCTCAGCCGCGTGTATTCGAGTGATCTTCTTCGAATACTCTCTTAACAAAATCTCTTCTCGCTTCATCGCCCACTCCGTGCAGCTCCAGAATATAATCTCATCGCAGTTATTTGTTCCTACTTTCGATCTTCTACCCCGAGCCCCTAAAGCGGACATCCCACTTGCTATTACTCGACACATTAATGTGCTAGCTACAGGCTCATAAATAAATATTGACAAAATTTTGGGGGGGGGGTAGTATTCTGACGCCAGTTCGTCAATTTCACGTATGGAGGTCGAAAAATTATGCTGCTACAGAAACGACGCCTAACCCTTTATTTTGGTTTCTTGGCTATTTGCTTATTGGGACTATTACATCCTGATCAAGCACAGTCTGAACAGGCGACTTATCCCCCGGTGCGGCTGGAGAACCTTACGTCAGAAATTCTCGAGATTCCAGAAAGGATCCACTAATGGTGTAAAGGTCACTTTTTTCGATAAATCAAAAGTTCTGACTTACGCGGTTGACATAAAATCAGATCCGACAACATCAGCTACGACCTATCGCATTATTGGGTCTGATAGTATGGAAGGATGGGTTAGAACGCGTACGAAATCCGGTGATTCATCCCTTATTACGGAAGTAACCAACTCCAGCGGGGAAAAGCAAGAAATAAAGCTTCTAATTTCATCACTCAACGGCGAATCGAAAGTTGGACGAGTTTCTGGAATTCTCACAACTGATGAACATGGGAGTCCCCTAAATTTAGGCATCGACAATGAGGATGTCGCAACAGCGGCAATCCATTCACTGGAGTCCAAAATATACACTACGCCGCTTTTGATGAGGTTGAAAAACTCAATCTCGATTTTTGAGGACCTACTAAAAGTAGTAATACGAGAGACGGTCAGAAAGACGAATACCACGAGCGTTTTCGTTCCAGAGAACCCTCCGAATTGTAACGTTTATTGCGTAAGAATTGGAACGATTATTCCTGTATACGCGTGTAGTGATGATGTGCTGAATTGCGGTAATTGCGGGGTAGACGGCGTATATATCCTAGGAGGCTATGGATGCACTCTGATTTGCTCGCTTCACTGTAATGTTTTCTACCCAGTCGTTTAGGTCGTTCAGCTTTTTCCACGATTTAAGGATGAATAAACGAAGAAGCATTTTTCGCACGCCGAGCGGGTATTGGCAGCTTATTTTCTCCATTGCTATACCCGTCTTAGGCTTTATATTTGGACTTTTCGTTTGGTTTTTTTCGAAAAGCTAAGGATAGTGTCGATCGTCTGAGTGCGAAGCGCTTTCGTGCTTCGCACTCATTGCAGGCGGGACGCCTGCGGTCCGGCCGGGTCAGGGATACGTACATCCGATCGCCTCCGATAATCGCGCAAGCGGCGGCCTTCCCGCACTTTAAAAAATCAATCATTTTTGGTGGTCGGGACTTTGCGGAAGATCTTGACGGCGCGGTCGGGGTAGTCGGTTATGACACCGTCGAGGTCGAAGGTTTTCATTCGTTCCAGGTCGGCGACCTCGTTGATGGTCCAGGGCACGATCTTCATATTGTTTCGGCGGCAATAGTCGACCAGTTCTTTTGTGACCAACGAGAAATGCGGGCTGTATGTATCGGGCGTGAAGCCGAGCAGCTCGATATTCTTTTCGATGCCGTTGGTGTTTGAGACCAGCAACGCGAGCGGAATGTCAGCCGCCGTTTTCCTCAATTCCTGAAGCGGCCGTACATCAAATGACTGAATAATGACCTGCTGTTCCAGCTTGTGCTTTTTCACGTCGGCAAGGACCAGATCAGCGAATGCTATAGGTGCCGGGTGAAAGACGCCGTCGCCTTGCGGATTCATCTTGATCTCGATGTTGTATCGGATGGGCTCGAGTTTGTTTTGCTTTGCATATTTTTCGACGGCCTTAAAAACGTCGGTCATCAGCGGTTTGACGGCTTTCATCTTCACCTGTTCCGGAAAGCCGACGTTGCCGATCATGCCGACGTCATACCGCTTGATCTCGGCGTAAGACATCTTGTACATGTTGTGCTCGCGTTCTGTCTCTTTCGAGATCGGCTTCCCTTTCGGGTCGGTGGATATGACGGCCGAGAAGTACGGTTCGTGCGAAACGACCACCTTGTTGTCCTTGCTGATGACGACGTCGAGTTCGAGTGTATCCGCGCCTTGCTCGAGAGCTTTTATGAATGATGGAATCGTATTTTCCGGCAGATAGCCTCGGGCACCGCGATGCCCCTCGATACTTACGAATCTATCGGTCTGCGGGAATATGGCCATGGTGAAGGAAATTATCAGTATTAAAGCATTTATTATTTTCATTGTCTTTCGTTGATCGGTCTCAGGCCGTGTTCGGGCCCGGTTGTATGAGGATCAGATGCAGCGGCGAGTGGCTAGCCACTCGCCGCCCAGTTCAATTTTGCCTAGAAGGAGAACTTCACTGCAAGTTGGATCTGCCGTGCAGGCCCGCTGCTGCTGATACGGCCGAAGTTCCCGTTAGTCGGATCGGAGTTCGGTGCGTTGAAGTTCGTCTTGTTAAAAAGATTAAAGAACTCCGCACGAAAGTCGATGCGAGTGTCATCAGTGATGGGCACCTTGAACTGCTTGTGCAAACCAAGGTCAAAGTTAAAGTAGCTGTCGCTCCTTGCTATATTCCGGCCCGCGTTGCCGAACGGCGAATAAGGCTGCGGGACGGAGAAGCACGACGGATTGAAGTAGTCACGTGTCGGGTCCGGGCGATCGCCGGTGTTGGTCGGGTCGCATGAAATGTTCGGTCGCAATGCGATACCGCCGAGGAATGACGGCAGGTTGCTTGTGATCGCCTGAACTCCGCCGAGGCCATACCGGAAGTTGATCGGGGCTCCGCTTGCCATCGTATTGATGCCGTTGAGCGACCATCCACCGAGGATGGCATCTACCGCCGGATGCCAATTCGACCCCAGCCAGCGATTTCGCCCGACCGGAATCTCCCAAACGAAGCTGGTCGTATTGTTGAACGGCTGGTCATACGCACCGATGCCCTTGTCGTTCCTGAAATCATTGATGTTCTGCGGTGTTCCGGTATTGCCGTTCGGCTCCTCCAGAACTTGCGAACCGTTGTCGATCGCCTTCGACCACGTGAATGAATTCAGAAAATAGAGCCCACGGGTGTAACGTTTTTCGAGCTTTACCTGAAGGGCGTTGTAGGTTGAAAAGCCTTCGGGCAAGACTGCCGAGATCGTACCGAATCCTGCGATCGGGCGACGAGCGTCGAGCGAAGGAAGCGGAACGTTCGCCCGGTTTTCCCACTCCGCCTGCGTAACCGGGCGCGCTTGGTTAAGATCGGCGAGCATTACCGTGTCGTCCGCTTTGTTGCCAACGTAGGCAACGTCAAGGACCATGTCCGCAAAGAGCTCGCGTTGGACCGAAAGCTGCCAGTTCTGAATGCTTGCGGTAGGAATATCACGCGGTACGTAGAGCACGACGCCATTCGGCAGGCCGCTGGTCGGGTAGCCGTTCTGTGTCGGGCGAAAGCAGTTCGGTTGGTACGCCTCGCCGACGCAGAGCGGGTTCGTTGGCGACTGTGAGACAGCGGCACGTGTGACGATCGGGAAATTAGTTCCGAGAATGTCGGCACTGCCGAGGCGATTCATAAAGACAAAGCCTTTGGCATACCCGCCGCGAATCACCGTCTTGTCAAAGATGTTGTAGGCGAAGCCGAGCCGCGGGCTGAAGTTGTTGAAGTCCGAATCGATAAGACTACGGTCGTCATCGCTGGCAAGGACGATCGAATTCGAAACAGGATCATAATTTGATAGGCGGTTGTTGGCTTCGTAGTAAGGCGTGCCGAACTCATATCGCAGACCGAGATTGAGTGTCAACTTTCGATTGACCTTCCAGTCGTTCTGGATAAAGCCGAAGTGAAAACGCTGCCTCATCTCGGCAACGGTCAGCGTCGCAAATTGATACTGGCTGCGGGCACCGAACATGAAGTCAGCGAGATTGTAAAGATTGCTTGCAGACGACCCAACGGGACGGCTGAACTGGCCGCTGTAGGTGTCGAGCCCCATCAGCGGATTGGTGTCCTGGACCTCGGTGTTTACGCTCAGATATTCGTAGCCGACCTTGATATTGTGGTTGCCAAGCTGGATCGTGTAGGTCGGGCGGATGTTTATGTTCTCAGGATTCTGATACTGCGGATTCGTTGCCTGGCGGCCCAGCTGTGAAAATCCGGTAATGGTTTGGGTGGTCAGTCCACCGGTAACCTCGGGATCGTCGGGGAGTCCGGTGATGCCGTACAGCTCAAACATGCTCGGGCCGCCGGCAAGCGGCGGTCGTTTACCTGCGTCTATCTTTGACCAGCTAAAGCGAAGGTCGAAGACGCTTGCGTTGGCGAAAGCATAGGTTCCGCCGAGCGTGAGCTGCTTATTCAGAATATCAACGAAGCCATTCTGGTTGCTGCCCGACGGGCCGGGAATGTTCGGCCCTTCAAACCCTTCGGATTTTCTCCAGCTCCAGCGTCCGAAAAGGTTAAAGACGTCGTTCACTTTGTGATCGATACGGACGTTATATTTATCGCTAAAAAGTTTGTTTTCAACGAGCTCAGACCAGTTGTTTGACGAAGCCGAGTTGATCGGCGTCGGCAGATCGTTTAGCACCCGCTGCGCAAACGGGGTCATCGGGATCGGTGTGCCTGCGGCATAGACCGTTCCCGTTAGCGGGTCGCGGACGCTGACGGAAAGAATTCCCTTCCGTTGTGCGAGGGTCGGAAGCGTCGAGAAAACAAGATTCTTTTGGATCTGACGAAAGCCTTCGTAGTCACCGAAGAAGAACGTGCGATCCTTGATGATCGGGCCGCCGAATGTGAACCCGAACTGGTTGCGGATAAGCGGCGGTTTGTTTCCGCCAACGGGCTTGAAAAAACCGGTGGCGTTGAGGACCGCGTTGCGGTGAAATTCCCACATCGAGCCGTGAAATTCATTGGTGCCCGAGCGATATGTTGCGTTGATAACGGCGCCGCCCGCACGGCCGAACTCCGCACTATAGGTATTGGTCTGCACCTTGAATTCTGCGATCGCGTCCGGTGAGACCTGCACGACCTGGCTCGAAAAACCCTGGTTGCTGGTTCCGTAGGCATTGTTATCAACACCGTCGAGCAGGAAATTGTTTACCGTTGCCCGCAGGCCGTTGACGTTAAATGCAGCCTCGCGTCCACCGCCGCCGACCGAGCTATTCGTATGTGATTCGCGAACGCCAGGAGCGAGCAGAGCAAGGTTGGCGTAAGAACGGCCGTTGAGCGGCAGAGCGACGATCTGGTTTCGCTGGATGACCTGGCCGCGGTCGCTTGAGTCTCCCTCGAGCAAGTCGGCGGCGTCGGTAACCGTCACGGTCTCGGTCGCCGATGCGACCTGTAGGCTTATATCCACGCGCTGGCGGGCGTTGATCGCCAGATTGATGTTGTCGGCGATGGTCCGGTCAAAACCGGCCGCTTCGATGATGATCTGATAATTACCTATGCGTGTGTTGTTGAATGTGTAGGATCCGGTAGAATCGGTCGTCGTGGTGGACTCGATGCCGGTGCCGATGTTGCGAAGTGTAACGGTCGCTCCGCTGATGACGGCCCCGTTTGCATCGCGTACGGTGCCGAGAACGGTGGCTGTCTCCGCCTGAGCGTAGCCGAATATTGGCATGAGAAGGGCGAGCGCGATCAGGAATATTGATCGCGCTAACGAGCGTTGAAAGTTTTTGTTCTTCATTGTCTCCTCTGTCATTTCTTTATTTAGAACAGTCTGGCCGAATTACAGACCTCGATCAGCAGAAACCGGTCCCCGCTATTATGAAAAAGGGGCGTGATTTGGGAAGATCCGGCCCGGCTCGATCTTTGGTCTTTGTAGTAAGAAGCGAGTCTAGGCGAGGTGTATTAATTCGGGATGACGAACGCGTTTCGAGGTGCTTAACTTCCAGCGACTAGAGGGTTAAATTTGCACGCGGCCGACGGAAGAGATGTACGGGTTAGCGAGAGACGCGACCTGATCTTTGCAGTTTGAATTTGCGAAGACCGAGGCCGCGTCGATTACAAAATGGCCGCAATTATCCTGAGGCGGACATGGTTTTTACATCTGGATCGGCGGTTTTGCCTTGCGGAAGCTCGAACTGAAGTTCTTTCGTATACGGCGGATGGTCGCCGTGGTTAAACGCCTGGTACAGTTTCGTATATTCCGTTCTGGCCTCGTCGACCGTTTTCTTCCGTTTGACGATGTCATTTGCAAGATTGATCGCGACAAAGTTCATGGATGTCCCGCCGCATGTGGCGGACATTTCACCTCGCGTCCGATCAACGACGACGCTGCCGTCAAATTCGGCCAGCTTTGAGAACATGTCTACCGGCACCTTGAAGTCGATCCATTGCGTAAGAAAGTCATTGTGCGTGTCCGGAAAATTGTGTTTGACCGGATCGTTTTTCAAGGTCGTTCGCTTCCATCCGTCCGACGTATTGAACCACGTAAATTCCGATTCGGTGTATTCATCAGGCTTTCCGTATTCCTCGATAAGCCGTTCCGCGGATTCGCGAGGTTCTTTTTCCCATTTCGATGTGATCGTTTTTAGTTCATTATTCATATAATTACCTCCGTAATTTATAAAGACGCAAGAAGCATTCCGTGTCCTTGTGCTTTGCACGGCGGGCATTCTGTATGATATTCTCACTCCTTTGTTAAACTGACGTTTTACTCAACTATTACAGGAGCATTTATCACAAATGGCTAATAACGGAGACGTAAAGATCGGCAAGGTCGTTCAGATCATTGGACCGGTCGTCGACGTCGAATTTCAGGATTATCTTCCGCCTATTCATCAGGCAGTTCGCATTTCATCAGAAGGTTTTGACGTAGAAACGGCCGTCGATGTGGTTGCGGAAGTTCAGCAGCACCTTGGCGAAGGCCGCGTTCGTGCTGTGTCGATGCTTCCGACCGACGGCATGGTACGCGGAATGAAGGTCATCGACCTCGGCGGCCCGATCACCGTTCCGGTCGGTACGGCAACGCTTGGCCGCGTGATGAACGTCATCGGCGATCCGGTCGACGAACTCGGCCCGGTCAACAGCGAAACGCGGGCGGGCATTCACCGTCATGCACCCAGCTTTGATGAACAGGCGACTTCGCTTGAGATGTTCGAAACGGGCATCAAGGTCATCGACCTCATCCAGCCCTTTCTGCGTGGTGGAAAGATCGGCCTCTTCGGCGGTGCCGGCGTAGGTAAGACGGTTCTGATCATGGAGCTGATCAACAACGTCGCGATTGGTTCGGACGGCTATTCGGTGTTCGCCGGTGTGGGCGAACGAACCCGTGAAGGCAACGACCTTCTCCGCGAAATGGTCGAATCGAAAGTTATCCGTTACGGCGACGCTTTCAACGAACACATGGAAGAGACCGGCGAATTTGACCTCTCGAAGGTCGATAAATCGCAGATCCCGGACTCGAAAGTGGCCCTCGTTTACGGCCAGATGACCGAGCCTCCGGGAGCACGCCTTCGCGTCGCGCTTTCAGGACTTACGGTCGCTGAGCATTTCCGCGATCAGGGCAATGACGTGCTTTTCTTCGTCGATAATATTTTTAGATTCACGCAGGCAGGATCAGAGGTTTCGGCTCTGCTTGGACGTATGCCTTCCGCAGTGGGCTACCAGCCGACGCTCGCCTCAGAAATGGGCGAGATGCAGGAGCGCATCACGTCGACCAAGACCGGTGCTATCACGTCGATCCAGGCCGTCTACGTGCCCGCCGACGACTACACCGACCCTGCTCCGGCGACGACCTTCGCCCACCTTGACGCCGTAACGGCGCTGTCGCGTCAGATCGTTGAGCTCGGCATCTACCCAGCCGTTGACCCGCTTGCCTCGAACTCGCGAATCCTTGATCCGCAGATCGTTGGCGACGAGCATTACAACACGGCTCAGTCGGTCAAAAAGATCCTGCAACGGTACAAAGATCTCCAGGATATCATTGCGATCCTTGGCTTGGACGAATTGTCTGAAGACGACAAATTGACCGTTGCCCGTGCACGTAAGATCCAGCGTTTCTTCTCGCAGCCGTTCTTTGTGGGCGAGCAGTTCACCGGATTGAAGGGCGAATACGTAAAGATCGAAGACACCATCAAAGGCTTCCGCGAGATCCTCGAAGGCAATTGCGACGACATGCCCGAGCAGTCATTTTACATGGTCGGTACGATCGAACAGGCACGCGAGAAAGCCAAGAAGATGGCAGCCGCTGCATAATGGAATCGAAAGGAGCGGTCGCGGATCAGTTCGTCGTCGCTCCTTTCAGTTGATCAAAAACTGAAATGTTAAAACTCGAAATAGTAACACCTGAACGCAAGGTGATTGACGCCGAAGTGGATTCGGTCACGGTACCCACCGCTTCCGGCGAGGCAGGCATAATGCCGCAGCATGCGCCGCTCATCTCGGCACTTAAGCCCGGCGTCGTGACCATCGTGACCAAGGGCACGACCGAACGTCTCGCCGTCTCGACTGGCTTCGTTGAGGTCAGTAATAACAATGTTTCGGTGTTGACGGACGTTGCCGAGACCGCGGACGAGGTTAATGCAGAAGACGCAAAGGCCGAACGCAATGAGATCGAAAAAGAGCTTAGTGCGGCGGCAACTTTGCCGGCCGAAGACACCGAAAATATTCGCGAACGACTCGAGTTGGCAAACGCCCGATTATTCGTTACTAAAATTCAGTAAAAAGGGTGTAAATGGCTTGACACCGCAAACGGTATTCGTTACATTAGCATTCGTTCGCAATCTTCTTTTTAAGAAATTAGATCAGTTTCGGGTGAAAGCCTCCACGGTTGGAACCCGGAAACAGGAAAGGACGCTTTATACGGTGTGGGAGACGTATTTAGTGTCCTTTCCGCTTTTTAAATGGGCGACTTTGCGAGTGCCTACAGCGTCTCGGTTTGATACAATATCGGCTCGCACATCTAACTTATGATAATTGTAATAATTGGTGCCCAATGGGGCGATGAGGGTAAGGGAAAGGTCGTCGATCTCTTGGCTGAAAGGTTTGATATCGTCTCGCGATATCAGGGCGGCCACAATGCCGGTCACAGCGTTTACGTCGGCGACAAAGCCTTCGTCCTGCGGCTGTTGCCATCGGGGATAATTCATCCCGATAAGACATGCGTGCTCGGCAACGGCATGGTGATCGATCCCAAGGCTTTTTTCGAGGAGGTCGATCAGATCGCCGAGAAAGGCGTCGAGGTCTCGCCGGAGCGGCTAAAAGTATCGAGCCGTGCTCACCTCATCATGCCCTACCACCGAGCGCTTGATCATACTTCGGAAGAACGGCTTGGCAACGAAAAGATCGGCACGACGCTTCGCGGCATCGGGCCGGCATACGAGGACAAAGCAGGCCGCCGCGGCATCCGCGTGGCTGACGCCATGTCGCCGGATATTCTGAAGCTGCGTATCGAACGCAATCTAGAGGAAGCTAACCGCATAATCGTCCTTTTCGGCAATCAGCCGCTGCGGGCGGACGAGATCCTGGCCGAGATAACCCCGCTCGTCGAGCGGCTTCGGCCTTACGTCTGCGAAACGTCGCATTTTCTTGCGGAGGCCCGCAAGGAAAACAAGAAGATCCTCCTCGAGGGAGCTCAGGCGACATTGCTCGATGTCGATCACGGGACATACCCGTATGTCACGTCGTCGAATCCGACCGCCGGCGGTGCTTCGGTTGGTGCCGGCATTCCGCCGCATCACATTACGGGTGTGCTCGGCATCGTTCGGACCTACGCTACGCGCGTCGGCGAAGGCCCATTTCCGACTGAGATGCTGGATGCCGAAGAAGACATGGCTCATCTGATCCGCGAGCGCGGCAATGAATATGGTTCCGTGACCAAGCGGCCGCGGCGATGCGGTTGGTTTGACGCCGTGTCGACCCGCTACGCCGCCGAACTCAACGGATTCGATTCGATGGCGCTAACGAAGCTCGACGTCCTCGACGAACTTGACCACATAAAGGTCTGCATCGGCTACGAGATCGACGGCCGAAGCGTCGACACCTTTCCAGCTGTATCGCAAGACCTACGCCAGATAAAGCCGGTCTATGAGACGCTTGAAGGCTGGAAGACCGACACCGTCGGCACGACCGAATTCGACAAGCTTCCGCCCAAGGCTCAGGAATATGTCCGATTCCTTTCCGCTCAGGTCGGCGTCGAGATCGGCCTCATATCCACCGGCCCGGAACGTGACCAAACCATTATATTGAACGATTCCGTTATGGACGGTTGGTTCAAATAAGCATTTTTGTTTTTCATAAACGACTCCCATTTTCTACCACCATCTCCCGGTTTGAAATTTTAGGAGGATCAATGAAAAATCTAAAGAACTTGCCGATCATTCTCGGCTTGATCATCGCTCTTGGCCTTGCGTGTGGAGGCGGCGACCCGGTACCGTCAGAGTTTCAGGGTAATTGGGTCGGCACGGACGGCTCGACCATCTATATGAACGGCGACGGCAAGGCGGGCTTCAAGGTCGGCGGAAAAACGGTTGACGGCGGCGGAGCTGAGATCGACAACGCCGCAAACACGCTGACGATCTCACTTTTCGGAATAAGTCAGACCTGGAAGATAGACGAACCACCGATGGATGGCGAAATGACGCTGAGCGGTGTCGTCTATCGGCGAAGGTAGAGATACTTCATTCCGGGACCGGTGGGTGAAAAGAAGCAAGACCCGCCCGATAATTTTTGGCAGAACTTGCCTTGAACCGCTCGAATATGTAAAATCTTCAATTCGGCCGAACATCAGTCCGGCATCGTGGTCCGATAGCTCAGTCGGTAGAGCAAATGGCTTTTAACCATTGGGTCCCAGGTTCGAGTCCTGGTCGGATCACCACTTATTCATAAACGATCAGGCGTCCGAGAGGGCGCCTTTTTTTTTCGTTCCGGATGTCCCGCTCCGGTCAAAGTGTGTTATAACATTCCTTTCCACACATACATCGAACGTCAACACAGTCGACTGCGATGCCTTTGAGGATCGCCGTGCGTCGGTGGCTGCGTCTCGGCAATAAATTTTTGGAGGATGACAAAATGAGTTCTTTACGTGAAACGGCTGAGAGGTTTTTTAACGCATGTGAATCCGGCAAAGGCTGGGAAGGCTGCAAGGAATTTTGCCATGCGGATGCCGGTTTTTCAGCACAAGCAGATGCTCTGGCAGAGATCAGAACGCTTGAGGCATACACCGAATGGATGAAAGGAATGTTTACGCCTGCACCGAATGCTTCTTACGAGGTTCGAGGCTTTGCCGTCGACGACGAACGAA
>JBBQTV010000037.1:0-21126 GCA_038212935.1 Pyrinomonadales bacterium
ATCGCCGCACGCTGTTGCTGTCGCGGCATTTGCCTGTTTTACGAGATTTGCGGTGGTCGTGCCGTCCGGTGCGATCAATGTGATCTCCAGATCGCCGACCCACGTGTGTGTTCCGGTAACGCTAACAGCGACATCGCTCAAAGGTGCCGAAACCCCGCTTACCGTAAATGTCACATTCCTCGGTGCTCCAAAGTCACCGCAGACTGTTCCACCTAAGGCTCCATCCGGGATAGATCCAAGCGTACCTCCGTTAGCCGGAAACGTCGTTCCGCCTCCTCCGACACCCGATGCCTCGACACCATGGTCACCCAAACCTACAAACAATGCTCCCGCCAAAAGTGCCGCCGCTCCCGCGAATGTCACACTTCTACGCCAAGCCCCTACTGTCATTGACAAAGACATACTGTTCTCTCCCTCCTAAAGGTAAACGAACTTCCCAAAAGCGCATCGGATCTTGTCCCGACTCGCTTAAGACAAACCCCAAATCAGAAATTTCAAATGTTACTAAATAGAATAGTGTGAGCAGGTTACACCGATTTTCCTTCATTGTCAAGAAATTGATATTTTCAGCGGCGTGTCCAGTATGCAGAATCGACCTCTCCATAAATGAAGAAAAACGATGGCTCTGCTAGGATTATCCGGTGAACTCAAGCATGAAAAAGAATGATCGCCGCGAAATATTCGGTTGGCTGACCTACGACTGGGCGAATTCCGTCTTCTATACCACTGTTGTCAGCGTCCTCGCGGGACCATATCTGACGTCTCTCGCCCAAGCAGACGTTGGACGCGGCGGTGTGGTTGTACCGCTAGGTCCGATCGGATCCATAACCGCAGACAATCTATTCACTTCAACCCTCGGAGTGTCGGTGTTTCTGCAGGTATTCATCCTGCCTTTACTCGGTTCGATTGCTGATTACACGAACTTAAAGAAAAAGATGATGGCCGCCTTCTGCTATTTAGGGGTGTTTGCCAGCAGTCTCCTGTTTTTTATCAAAGGAGAATCTTACCTGTGGGGCTGTGCGATGCTGTTGGTCGCAAATATGTCGTTTGCCGCGGCCAACGTCTTCTACAATGCCTTTCTGATCGACATAACCACTGAGGACAGACGCGATAAGATCTCCAGTTACGGTTTCGCTTCTGGCTATCTTGCCGGTGTGATAGTTCTGATAATCAACATTGCGCTGATCAACTATGCCGAATCCCTGGGCATTTCGGAAGGCTTCGCGGTTCGAATTTCGCTACTCGGAGCGTCATTATGGTGGGGACTCTTTGCTCTCGTTACATTCAAGTTGGTCCGTTCCCGCGGCCAGGTAAAAGACATTCCGCCCGGCCAGAATATCGTAAAGGTTGGATTCGTTGAAGTGTGGCGGACCTTGAAAGAGCTGTACGGCCTCAAGTACACCTGCTTGTTCCTTATTGCCTACCTTTTCTACAACGACGGCATTCAGACCGTGATCCTTAATTCGTCCGTGTTCCTTTCTCAGGAGCTATTTGTTTCCCGCGGCCTCGAAACCAGTCAGACCTTCCTACTGGGCATCTTCCTGATCGCCCAATCGGCGGCATTGGTAGGTGCCGTTCTTTTCGAACGAATTGCGAGACTGATCGGAGCCAAATACACGATCGTCGTCAGCCTTTGTATTTGGTCGGGGATCGTCATTTACGCTTACGCCTTTCTGCAGACAACAACGCAGGCGATGGGAATGGCGTTTTTTATCGGATTGGTCTTGGGAAGCGCTCAGGCATTGTCGCGTTCGCTCTATTCGCAGATGATCCCGAAAGACCGCGAGGCCTCTTTCTTTGGAATATACGAGATCTCGGAGAAAGGGACTTCGTGGTTAGGTAACCTCGTCTTTGCGGTCGTCGTAGGTATCACTGGATCATATCGCCAGGCAATCCTCGGATTGATCTTTTTCTTCGTTGTCGGATCGGTCATTCTAATTTTAACGAACACCAAGAAAGCCATCCATGATGCCGGAAATCTTACACCAGAAGAGGCGGCGAAGGGAGCCGAATTTGTTAAATCAAATGACTCGGATATAATGCCCAATGAAAGAGTTTAAATGTTCCATTATCAGAGCTAAACGTGGAAAACACTAAAGAAGAACGCATCGTAACAATTTTCGGCGGTTCCAAATGCACCGAAGATTCGACCGAATATCAGGAAGCCATGCAGCTAGGTAGACGGCTTGCAGAAGCCGGCTTTACGATCTGTACCGGCGGCTATCTGGGGGTGATGGAAGCTGCTTCGCGAGGAGCGAGGGACGCCGGAGGACGGGTCCTGGGAATCGTCATGAACCAGTTCAAATCCGAACCCAACCGGTATTTGACCGATAAGGTGGCGACCAATCACTTCTATGATCGCCTTCAGAATTTGATCAGCCGTTCGGTCGGCTTCGTTGCATTGCGCGGCGGGATGGGAACCGTCACGGAGATCTCGCTCGTTTGGAATAAGCTCCAAACTGGTGTTCTCGACAGAAGGCCTTTAGTTCTCATAGGCGATTGCTGGCGGGAAGTGGTCGATGCGTGGTCCGCAAATCTGGTCGTAAGTTCGAAAGATCTTTCATATTTGGATTTCGCTCCGGACGCGGACGTTGCTAGTTCGATAATAATCGAGAAATCAAAGGGAGTAGTTTTATGAATTGTCCCAGGTGTACTGTTGAACTTCTTCCAAATGCCAGGTTTTGCGGTTCATGCGGATTCACGGTTTCCGACGCACGACCAGAGAGCCCACCGTCAGCAAACCCGCCTAGATCGTCTTCGACGGCTGGTTCACCTGGAGCTTTCCACTTTGATTCCGATGGCCGCGGCCAGGGGCGAGGCTACAGCTGGGAAATCAAACACCCAGGTTCTTTCGCGCTGGCGGTTGTCAACCTACAGGCCGAGCAATCCATTAGTGCCGAGGCAGGAGCAATGGTATCGATGTCCTCTAACGTCGATCTGCATTCTGAAATGAAAGGCGGTGTTTTTGGCGCTTTAAAGCGAGCCGTTGGCGGAGAGTCCGCTTTCGTATCGACCTTCACCGCACGAGGCGGCAATGGGGAAGTGACCCTGGCGCCTGGTGCTCCGGGCGACGTCACCGGAATCGAAATGTCGAACCAAACGTTCAAGGTCCAGTCGAGTTCCTATCTTGCCGGTGATACGAGTTTAGCTGTAGAAACCAAATTAGGCGGGGCAAAATCGTTCTTTGGTGGAGAGGGGCTTTTCGTTTTGGAGGTTTCGGGAACCGGCCTGCTTCTTGTTTCGTCATTTGGAGCGATCCATCGAAAAACGTTGCGGGTTGGCGAGATGTATGTCGTAGACACCGGACACCTCGTCGCATGGGAAGGGCACATGCAGTACAACCTTCGAAAGGCTGCCAAATCGGGTTTCTTCCGAAGTTACCTGAGCGGAGAAGGTCTGGTAGCCGAATTCACCGGACCGGGAGAAATATTGATCCAGACCCGCAATCTTGCAGCCTTTGCTGGCCTGCTCAAGCCATTTTTCCCAACACAAGGCGGAAGCGGCGGCTTTAACATTGGCAGTTGATTCACCCTCTAACCATGACAACCGGCAAGCATATTGACTTTCGCGCTGAACCCACCGCGGCGAATGCCGCTCGGCCCGAGGTCAAACTGAAGGCGAGCACTGTTTCACGCGGTATCGCCATCGGCACCGTAGTGTGCATCCATGGACTCGACCGTCAGTATTTCAAGTATCATCTAGACCCAGATGAGATCGAAGGCGAAGTTGCCCGCCTCGCATCTGCCGTCTCGTCTGCCTCCAAGAAATTGGAATACCTTGTCACTAACGAACAAAATAATGCCCTAATGTCCTCACAGGGGATCTTTGAAGCACATCTGATGATCCTCCGTGATTCATCGTTCACTTCTAAGATCGAGCAAACCCTTCGGTCTGAAGCTATCAACGCAGAATGGGCCGTCAAGAGGATCAGTGATGAATACGTGGCGAAATACCGGTCGATAGCGGACGAGCATCTAAGGGAACGGTATATCGATATCGAAGACGTTGCCGAACGGCTTCTGACCTCCCTGAGCGGCGATAAGTCGGCAACGCCCGGTATCGTCGAAGGTTCGATCATTGTTGCAAAAGAACTACGGCCCTCGACGATCGTCGAACTTGAAGGCCGGAAGCCGCTGGCTATCGTAACCGAACATGGCGGCTGGACCTCACATACGTTCATTCTCGCACGTGAGCTGGGAATTCCTGCGGTCACAGGGCTTCGAAATGTCCTTCGGCGTACCGATACGGGGGATCGAATGATCGTTGACGGCTATCGGGGCGTTCTGATCCTAAACCCCACGTCCGAGACAGAACGAGGTTACGAAGCGGCTCGCCACGAGCGATCAAAGTTCCCGTCGACGGAGCCGGTTGAAGACGAGGGCCCGCACAAGACCCTGGACGGGCGAAAGATCACAATCAGCGTGAATGCCGATAACCCCTCAACTCTGGAACACGCCTTTCGGGCCGGAGCGGTCGGTGTCGGACTCTTTCGTTCAGAATATCTTTTTAATCGAATCGGAAGTTTTCCATCTCAGGCCGCCCAATTCGAAGCATATAGCCGAATGGCCGCTGCAACCGGCGACGGCGATGTGAATATAAGAACTTTTGATATCGGGATCTCACAAGTCGTTGACCGTAACGAAGATCGCGAGAGGAATCCGGCGCTTGGGCTTCGAGCAGTAAGATTAGGTCTAACCTATACACGCGAACTTAAAACACAGTTACGCGCCATACTTCAGGCGTCATACAAAAAGCAAATATCGGTCGTGATCCCGATGGTCACTTCGTTGACAGATATTAGGCGGTTCGTGGAGATATTAAAAAATGAACGCGAGGCGCTTTCGCGTGACCGGATCGATGTTGGTGACCCGCCCATCGGAGCAATGATCGAAGTTCCCGCGGCGGTTTCGCTTGTCGATAAGATACTGGAGGAGGTCGACTTTCTTTGTCTCGGCACCAACGATCTCATTCAGTATTACCTCGCCGCTGATCGAGATAACGAAACCGTCGCGGCCTGGTACCAAACCCTCCATCCAGCTGTCTTACAAGCGATCCGATCCGTCATATTAGCCGCTCATGACGCTGAAAAACCACTCATCGTTTGCGGGGAGATGGCCGGCTCGCCATTTTACGCTCCGCTCCTGGTTGGCCTCGGTGCTACGCACCTAAGCATGAATGCAAACGTTATTGGGCGGGTCCGGACAATGATAAAAGGAATCGCGTATGAGGAAACGAGGGCTTTGGTCAAAAGCATCGAGGGTGCTTCTACAGCCGAAGAAGTCGAAGAGATCGTCACAGATTCAATCCAAAATAAATGGTCACATCTGCTACCGGACGACTTGGTGCCCGACCCGAAAGTATTTGTTCGAACCAAATATCAGTAACCCAGTCCGGCCGATCTGTAATATACAGTTCTTTGTGAATTGTGTTTTGATGTTCAACATTTTTTGCTATACTCCTTTTAGCCTTGTAGCGAGGCGAACCGGACGGTCGCCGGCGGTACTACCGCAGGAGGAAAGTCCGAACACCATAGGGCAGCGAGCCGGATAACATCCGGGCGTTCGAGCGATCGGACGACGACAAGTGCAACAGAAAATATACCTGCCTTTTCGAAGGTTAAGGGTGAAACGGTGAGGTAAGAGCTCACCGGCGTGTTTGGTAACAAACGCGGCCAGGTAAACTCCTCGCGGTGCAAGACCAAATAGGAAGGCGTTATCGAACGGCCCGTTTGAGTTCGAGGTAATACTCGCCGACGCTTTCGGGTAGGTCGCTTGAGCCATTCGGTAACGAATGGCCTAGATGAATGATCGTCACCGCCTTCGGGCAGGAACAAGATTCGGCTTATAGGTTCGCCTCGCTGCATTTGGCCTTTTTCAAATCAGCCCGGAGATACACACAATTTATGGCAAATCGGAAAGGAGTTTTCATTGGTGCCTATGTACCGAATGAACTGAAGGAGTCGTTGCGTCGGCGTGCAGCAGCCGAACATCGCACATTATCCCAGGAGATCACGCGAATTTTGGTCGAAGCTGTCCACGGAAAGGGATTGCCAGCCGGAAGTGTGGATCGACGGAATACTTCTGCGATACCACGACGCCGTGCGACCGATCCGCCGACCAGGCGTCGGGCTGATGATCTGCCCTACATTTCGCCATCAGACCAAGACAAAGATTAAGAGCCGTTCGAGCCCTTTTAGGTAAACCGCCGCCCTGTAATATGGCGGCGGTTTTTTTCTACCCACAGTTTTGCTAGACTTCACCTAAATGAACGGTAAGTACATGATCATCGCGGCGCTCGCGTTATCGATCGGAGTCGTTATCGGATTTCTGGGGGCGAATGCCTTTAATCGAGCCGATACAGATCGCCTGCGCGCCGAGCTCGATGCCCTGAAAGGCGAAAAAGCGGCAACTCAAAACACCGCAAACCAGCTTACCCTTACCGACGACGAGATCCGGGCAAAAATAGCCGAAGCGGACGCAAACCCCGGAAGCTTCGAATTTCAAAAGAGTTTGGGAGTCGCCCTTTATCGCTATGCAACGATGAAGCAGGACGTCGCGCTGATAAAAGATTCGGTCCGTATTTTGGAAAGGGCGGCTAGCCTGAAAGCAAACGACCGCGATGTCCTGTTCTCACTTGGGAACGCGTACTTCGACCTCGGTTACTTCGGGAAAGAAAACACCGCTTTCGAAACCGCAAGAGACTATTACGGTCGCATGCTTGGCCTAAACCCTAAAGACGCGGATGCCCGCACAGAGCTGGCTCTCACCTATTTTGTTCAAGAACCGCCAGAATACGAGAAAGCGTCTGAAAATTTCGAGGCGGCTTTGAAACTGGATCCTGCTAACGAACGCTCCCTGCAATTTCTGGTACAGTCAGAATTCAAACGCGGCAACGTCCAGAATTCAGTAAAACATTTCGAACAGCTCAGGGCGGTCAACGCTAAGAATCCCGCAATTCCCGAACTTACTCAGATGCTTAGTCAACCGGCTACAAAATGAAAGAAGCTCTCCTGATCTTTGCCGTCATGGTCATTTTGCTTGGCCTTACTGCGTATCGGTACCGCCGCCAGTTGGCCACGATGCTGCATATCTGGCGAATGTTCCAGTCTTTACGAAAGGGTTCACCGCAGCAAAAAGAACAGATCCGAAGTGAACCTGCTTCAAAAGGTGGACTTGTGAATTGTGTGAATTGCCGGTCGTGGGTTCCCAAAAGCGGTTCGATCAAGCTCGGCCCCGGAACTGTATATTGTTCCGCCGAATGCCTCGAAAAAGCTTCGATGCCTCACCACTAACGTTTAAGGAATGAAGGTCGCGAGATACCACTGGATCATTCGCTCGCCAAAAAGGAAGGCCACGACAGAGCCGATTCCGAGAAAGATCCCAAACGGAATTTGTGTTTGAAAGTTCTTATTCTTCTGTCCCGCGATCAGTCCTATACCGATCAATGCACCGGCGAATGCGCCGATAAAGATCGACAATATCGCTAGACGCCACCCAAGGATCGCACCGAAACCCAGCATCATTTTTACATCGCCGAGCCCCATTGCCTCGACGCCGCGGGCTCGTTTCCAGATCTCCCCGACAAGCCAGAGCGAACCGCCGCCGGCAAGTGCTCCCAGGATCGCGCCCGTGAGGGAAACCAGCCACGCTGGATACTGCTCAAGCCCGGCCAATGGAGCGTAGGTCATGTCTGAGAAATAAACACCGGTAAATACAAGCGGGAATAAAATTCGAATTGCCAGTGCAAACACAAAGAACGGGTACGTTATGACATTCGGCAATATCATATGTTCAGCATCGATGAACATAAGTGCGACCGTTACGGTGACAAAGACAAGGCCCACGAACAGCATCGGTGTAAAGCCGATCTGCCAAAAAACGATTACCCATAGAACGGCTGTAAGAAGTTCGACGGCAGGGTAGCGGATCGAAATGCCATTCCCACAATTCCGACATTTGCCGCGGAGGATCAGCCAGCTCAAGATCGGGATATTGTCGTACGTTTTGATTGCCTTTCCACACGAGGGACAAGCCGAATTCGGGAAGACGATCGATTGTTCGCGGGGAACGCGATGGATAACGACATTCAAGAAGCTGCCCACCGCCGCACCGAAGATGAACGTGAAAACGTAGCCTAAAACAATTGGAACGCCGGTGATTTCCTCAAACGACATAAGCAGGATGATATCCATGTGAATTTTCCAAGAGACAGTGAATAGATCTGGTGAGTTGATCCCGAAAGACCAGAGCCCAATCGTAAAGCTTTTTGAGGCAACAAATCAAATAAGTGATGCAAGATCGGGCTGTATTACAATATTGTTAACAAATGAATGTGGTGAAACTGAGCGGCCGAGCTGGTCGTATTTGTATGTGAAGGCCAACACTAAAGGAGGAAAAATATATGAGTGAAATTCTATTGATGAATACCTCTATGGACGGAAATCCATACCATACAACAGAACATTATCTCCGGCGCGTGTTGACTGGTAATGTTGCGAGTGTCCGCAGCAGACTCGTCGTAGCTCTGGAACGACTGGGATATGTTGTTGTCGATGATGAAGCTCATATTATTCGCGGCCGACGTGGAGCAACCGGTTGGGCGCCGTCATATGCTTCTGCAGATGTGCTCGATTACCCCCGAACCTTGATCGTAAAGCTAAAAGCCACTGGCGAGCATGCGACTCTTGTCACATATGATTACGCCGTAAAACATCCTTCGCTATCGAATGGCGAGAAGGACATTCTTACTCGCGGGGCCGAAGCGATCTCATCGCTTGCGACAGTTCGGCCAAATGAGAAACTATGCACCGCCTGCGGGCTTGAGGCAACAGACGATTCCCGGTTCTGCCGAAGCTGCGGAACACCGATGGCGGTCAAAAATAGTGAACTAGAAATATTAAAGATGTCTGCCGAGATCCGTGCCGGCCATACCTCGGTGGTCACTGGAACGATCATGAGTCTTTCCTCAACGGTCTTAATGATATTGATCCTCGCATTTGTTGCCTTTAGCGGCCTGGCTCTGTCTAAGGGAATTTGGACTGTGCTAATAGCTGCCGCAGTGATCAACGCAGTGACGGCACTAATAACCGGATTTGGATGGAATAGAATAAATCGTTCGCTCAAGCGGCCGTCCACGCCAGAAGCCCTTTCGTTCGAACAAAAACCCTTATATTTCCAGCCGCCGCAAGCATCGGCCCTTCCGATATCCATCCCTCATTCCGTAACTGACGGAACCACTGAGCTTCTGGCCTACGACGACAGTCCGGCCGCTCAGAATGTTCGGTCAGAGCGTGAAACACTTAGCTGAGTAAACCCGCTCCCGCTCTAATTTCCCCCGCCTCCAGCCTAGTTTCTACACATGAATATTTTGACAGCGTTGCATAGATGCAATATATTCTTACTAACAGTACGGTATATATATGAGTCATCTGAGTCTGGTAAAAAAGCTCTCGCGGTTAAAAGAGGAGCAAGAATATGCAGATGAAGTGGTACTCGAAAATATCGGAGTGGCATTTACAAGAGGATCTGTGGTCGAACTCAGCGGGGAACCGAGTGCCGGAAAGACAAGTCTCACACTTTCTCTACTCTCTAAACTGACGCAGACCGGCGAGATCTGTGCAGTTGTCGATTCGGCCAATAGTTTCGATCCTGGTTCTGCTGTTTTGGCAGGTGTCGAGACGGAGAACTTACTATGGGTAAAATGCGGCGGCGATCTGGAAAAGGCGTTTATGGCTGCGGACTATCTGGTGCAGGCAAAGGGTTTTGGCGTGATCTGGCTCGATCTGAACGGCCTTTCGCAGCGGCAGCTTGGTATGGTTCCCAAAACATATTGGTACCGATATCGAACCCGTATAAAAGAAACCCCAACGCTCTTTATGGTAACGAGTGAAGACCCTGTTACGGGCTCCGCTTCCCAGCAATCATTTCTTTTATCACGAGAGCGGACGATCTGGTCGGGTGAAGGAAGATTCAAGCTGATGAGGCAATTTCTTGTGAGTCTCCATTCGCGAAAGCAATTCTACGGCCAACCTATCATTACAAGACTTATAGCAGATTATTGAGATGTCGCGATTATGTGCGTGTATAGTTTCACCCGATAGTAACCAGGACCGTGAGGCCCTGATCGCGGTCGCGCACCAATTCTCATACTTGCTCGAAACCATCGAAGACGGCATTTTGTTTGATGTCAGCGGGCTCGAACGGCTTATCGGCACTCCTAAGCAGATAACGGAAAAAATTGCTGCAGAACTACGCAAAAATGATCTACCCGGAAGCGTTTCGGTAGCTTCAACCCGCGAAACCGCCACTTTGCTTGCCCGGCAGAATGCGGCCGGGAATACCGCAAATAATACGAGTGACACCTTCCGCCAACTGCCACTGAGCGGCTTACCCATAGAACGCGACACCCTGAATGTCCTTCGCGAACTATCCATAACTAAGATCGATGACCTTCTCGGGCTTCCCGACGAAGAACTTATAGGCCGCTACGGACAGGAATTTCGGTATATTCTCGATATCATTCAACAGAACGGCACGGCCTTGTTTGCTCCGAACGTCAAAAATGATCGGGCATCCTGGGACTTTTCGCTTAATTCGCCGGTCGAAGATTTCGAACAGCTAATATTTTTGCTAAATCACGGCCTGGAAAAGCTATTTGAGCAAGTTGCTCATAGCGGACACAGCACCGAACACCTTGACCTGTGCTTCAAATTAAGGGATCGGTCCGAAAAGGCGTATGAGATCAAGACCTCATTTCCGACGCTCGAACGTGCCTTTTGGTTAAAGCTGATAAATCTGCGTGTAGCTCTTGATCCGCCGGGATCCGAAATTACTGCCGTCAATGTCGTCGCGCACTTTACCAGGCCGCGGCCCGCTCAGAGCGGACTTTATGCGGCCTCGCGTCCTGAGCCTGAAAGCCTGCTGCTCACCGTCAACAAACTCAAAAAGCTGGTCGGCGATGAAAATGTCGGGGTTCCAACGATGTTAGATCAGAGATTGGCCGAAGCATTTACGCTCGATGCGGCTTTGATCCCAAAAGGCTCGGAAAGACTTGATGCAAATGAAAAAGCTCCCGTGATCGCATTCAGCTATTTCCGCCCACCTGTCCGGGCGGAGGTTCTGGTCAGAGACAAGCGCCTTGTATTTATCAAGACCAGCCGCTTCAGCGGACACGTCACAGAATACAGCGGCGTGTGGCGGGCAAATTCGCGTTGGTGGGATGCGGCGTGGAGAACACAGGAATGGGACATCGAGGTCGAAGGCAAAGGTGTCTATCGATTGTGCAAGACGAACGATGGTTGGTGCTTGCTCGGCGAGTACGATTAGCGGTCCAGGCAAACTGCTTTATGTTTTGCGAATTACACACACGTTCGGCTTTTAGCTTTCTATCTTCCGGCTCACAGCCCCAAAGGCTGGCTGCACGAGCCGCTGAGATCGGCATGCCGGCCGTCGCTCTGCTTGACCGCGACACCGTGGCCGGGGCCGTGCGCTTTCATTTCGAGGCCAAGGAAAAAGGTGTAAAACCCATCATCGGTGCTGAGATCACAATGGAGGACGGAAGCCTTCTGCCGCTTGTGCCTATTGATTTGGAAGGCTATCAGAACCTCAGCCGGCTCATCACCACCGTCAAACTGCGGAGTAAAAAAGGCGAACATTCCGCTGCTCGAAAAGATATCGAAGAGCATTCGACAGGACTTTTGTGCTTTACCGGCGGAGCGGACGGATTTATGCATAAAAGCATAGAAGCCGGAAATGGGATTGCCGACCTGGCGTGGCTTAACTATGTATTCGAAAAGAGGCTTTACGTAGAGCTGCAGCGACATCACCTCCGCCGCGAAGAACACATGAACCAAGTTCTACTTGGACTTGCGCACAAGCTTCGGATTCCATATTTTGCCGCCAATGGTGCCTATTATGCGGACGAACACGATCGTGAACTTTTTGATGTATTTACGTGCATAAAGAATCATTGCACGATCTATGAAGCCGGCAAGCTGCTTTCCGAAAACAGCGAACGCTACCTTAAAACAGAGCAGCAGATGTCCCGTCTTTTTGACGATCTGCCCGAAGCTGTTGCTGTGACCAGCGAGATCGCCTCGCGCGTAAACTTCTCGATGGAAGAACTTTCCTATAGCTTTCCAGCCTACCCCATCCCGTCCGGCGAGACCATGGATACGGTCCTCCGGCAGAAGGTCTACCAGCGGTCGATCGAGCGCTACCATGAAAGCAAAAAGGCCGTTCGGTTCCAGATCCAGAAGCGGCTTGATAAAGAATTACGGATAATCGAAATGAAGCGGCTGGCCGGCTATTTCCTGGTCGTCAGCGATATTTCCGATTTCTGCAAAGCGGAGGGCATTCTCTCGCAGGGCCGCGGATCGGCCGCTAATTCCGTGGTCTGCTATGCCCTGGGCATCACGGCCGTCGACCCGATCGAACACGACCTGCTCTTCGAGCGCTTTCTCTCAGAAAAATATGACCGCTATCCCGACATCGACATTGATCTACCATCGGGTGACGACCGTGAAAAAGTGATCCAGCACGTTTATCAGAAATACGGCCGCCGCGGTTCGGGAATGACCGCCAATGTCATATCTTATCGCGGCAAATCGGCTCTTCGCGAGGTAGGCAAAGTGTTCGGTTTCAGCACTGATGTTCTTGGCCGATTGTCCAAGATCAACTCTCATTACGAGACCTTTACCGGTACCGAACTGAACGAAAAATTAAAAGCGGAAGGATTCGTTCCCGGCGATGATATCCGCCTCAGGAAATTCACCGAAATGTATCACCGGATACTCGATTATCCGCGTCATCTGGGCCAGCATTCGGGCGGCATGGTCATTTCGCTCGACCGGCTCGACGCCATAGTTCCGCTTGAGCCGGCATCGATGGAGGGCCGCACCATCATCCAATGGGACAAAGACGACTGTGAAGCTCTAAAGATAGTAAAGGTCGATCTGCTTGGCCTCGGAATGATGGCCGTACTTCGTGATTCGATGGCGCTGATACGAGAACATCATGATGTTGACCTTCAGCTTTATAAGATCCCGAGCGACGACCCGACCGTTTATAGCGCACTCCAAAAAGGCGATACGGTGGGTATGTTTCAGGTCGAAAGCCGTGCTCAGATAGCATTTTTACCAAAATCGCGACCCGCCAATTTTTACGACATCGTCGTTCAGGTGGCCATCATTCGGCCCGGCCCGGTCGTCGGCAATATGCTCAGTTCCTACATCGCCCGGCGACAGGGCAAAGAAGAGGTCACATATCCTCATCCTTCGCTAAAGCCGATACTCGAGCGGACAATGGGCGTTCCGCTTTTTCAGGAACAGCTTCTGAAAATGTCGATGGAGATCGCTGACTTTTCGGGCTCCGAGGCCGAAGAGCTTCGCCGCGCAATGGGTTTCAAGCGGCCCGATAAAAAGATGGACCTTGTCGGCCGAAAGCTCCGCGAAGGCATGACGAAAAACAACATTCCGCCCGACGTTCAGGAAAAGGTGGTCGACTACGTCAAGGCATTTGCCAATTACGGCTTTCCCGAATCACATGCTTTCAGCTTTGCTCTGCTCGCCTATGCCTCTGCCTATTTTATATTGCATTACCGGGCTTGTTTCATGGCGGCAATGTTCAATAACTATCCGCTCGGGTTCTACTCGGCGGCAACTCTGGTGAAAGATGCCCAGCGCCACGGCCTTCACTTTCGTTCCCTGGACATTAATCGCTCGGATTACATCTTTACAGTCGAGGATGTAGAAGGCGAAAAGCAGATCCGGCTCGGGCTGAAATTCGTCCGCGGATTGAGGGAAGAGATAGGCCGCAAGATTGTTCTTGAAAGAAGCAGGCCTTATACAAGTGTCGCAGACCTTGTCCGCCGCGTTCCTGAGATCAACAAACGCGAGATCAGAGCGCTCAGCGTCGCCGGTGCGTTGAATTTTGACAACACGGTCCATCGGCGGGAAGCTCTCTGGCAATCGGAGCTGGCAACCCGCGACCGGGGCGAGCTATTTGCCGAAACATTGGACGAAAAAGTTGATGCCGCATTTTTGAAAAGGATGGAAGGCCTGGACCTGGTCGAGGCCGATCTCCGCAGAACAGGTATCTCGATCGGCAAACATCCGATGGTGTTCATCCGCAATGATCTGAGCAAGCAGGGAATTCTCTCGGCCGAGCAGACGCGCCATTTACAGAAGGACGATATCGTCTCAGTTGCCGGGGCCGTGATCATCCGCCAACGTCCCATGACAGCCAAGAATGTGGTGTTTATTACTCTCGAAGACGAGACCGGGCATTCGAATTTCGTCGTAATGCCGGACATCTTTGAAAGATATAGAGCAGTGATAAATCAGAACGATTATTTGACGATCAAAGGTATTTTCGAGGACCGCGGAATGATCAAGGCTATGCATTTCAGCCCCATTTTCAGCTTCACCACCGAAGTCGTTTCACACAACTTTCGTTGATCCTAAACCTGAACCGCACCCAACGAAAAAGAAAAGAGCGGCCAATCTCGGCCGCTCCCTCTTCATGAAAACATGAACCCTTTGATCAAAGTGCCGGTCGCTCGAGTATCGCAACCAGAGCCTGAAAACGGCCTTCGTTCACACTGCCTTTCGCTGCACTCGCATCCTTCTTAAGCGACTTCGCCAGGCCTTTCAACTTAGACACATCGGCCTTAGCCAACTTCGAAGCTTCCGCCGAATCAATTGCTTCGCGAAGAGCATCGATACGGCTAGCCGGAAGCGCCTTTGCACGAATAAGCTGATCCATATACGCCTTCGCGGCCATCAGATTTCGCGGCGAAGTATAACGCTCTTGGGTCTGCACGTTCAACTGCGAGAATCGAACGGAATTAGCAGCATCGATCTCATTCTGCGTGAGATATTCGGTCGGCGTCAGTTCAAAGACATCCAGCCCGCGTGCGATCTCCGACGAATAGATCTGGCCGTTGTACCAATATGCGGACCACGAACCGCCCATGATCAACATCTTCGCATCGATCGGGCCGCGATCGAAATAGCCGATCTCGACCGGGTTGTTCGGGTCAGTGAAATCCATTAGGGAGATCCCACCCTGATACCAAGCCTGCACCTTAATATCGCGGCCCGGTACCGGGATAAGCGAACCATTGTGGGCGACGCAATTTTCAGCGGCAGTTTGAGCAGCCGGTAGTTTGTAATAGTTTGCAAAGTCCAACTTCGTTCCGTTCAAATTAAAGATCGCATTCGCTCCCCATTTGTCCGGATCGTTTTCGCGACACCTTGGCCCGGTTCCGCCGCCCCACTCATCAGTAAAGACGACCTTCTTTCCGTCATTCGAGAAGGAAGCCGAATGCCAATAAGCATAGTTCGGGTCATTGACCGCTTCAACGCGTTTGGGATCAGCCGGGTTCTTAATATCCAGGATGATACCGTTGCCCGAACACGCTCCCGCAGCAAGCCCGATCTCCGGGTAAGCGGTTATATCGTGACACTGGTCAGTTTCCTCAGGACGGCCCTTATTTGCGTGCGAACCGCCATCCGTCAATGCGTTTATAGCACCGGTCTTCGTGTCGCCAAAGATCCGCGGCGTTGAAACGACCTTCGCATCTTGCGGAGCTGCCAACGGGACCTTGATCACTTCTATCCGGAAACGAGCGGTGTTCGGGTCTTCGCCAGGCTTGCCACCCGAACATCCGGCCAGCTCTTCGCTCGGACGAACGAATGAGGTACCGGAAACATAAACGTAAACATTGTTAGGGTCTTTCGGGTCAGGAACAAGAGTGTGCGTGTGCGAACCGCGGCAAGTCTGAACCGCGCCAACCTGTTTCGGATTCGTAATATCGCTGATGTCAAAAATGCGAACTCCGCGAAATCGGTCCTTTTCTACGTTTGGGCCCTGCGGCTGTCCGGCCACAGCAGGCTTAGCAGGGAAGCCTTGCTCGCCGCAATCGAGTCGGCCATTCGGCATTTCGACCGACATGAACATCAGGTTCTTGTAGACCGAAACGTCACCTTGGCCGCCCGGGCAGATCATCGACGTCAACAATTTCGTGTTCGCAGGATCCGAAATGTCATAGATGTTCATTCCATAAAAATTGCCCATGAACAAATGATTTCCCTGAAACGCGATGTCAGAATTAGCGAACGCGAGCCCGGCAATGGTCATTCTATTGGCGACAGGGATCATCGCAGGATTGGGCACGCCCAACGAGCCCAAGGCTGATATAACTTTCGGCCCTTCGGGGTCGAGTCCAACATCAAACGCCGCAGGCTTTTTCAACAACAAGACGTGCTTGATGCCGAACGAAGCCTCGCCGGCATCGAAAAGTCCCGGGGAAAGATTCGCCCGCGGGTCTTTGGTATCGGCGCCTTTCATGCCCGCCGGCATGGCAGGCGTTGGCGTAGGTGTAGCCTGAGCCAACGAAACGGCCGCAAAAACGCTCAAGAGCATTACGGATAAAAGTGTTCGAGAAACAAAAGAGTTTACAGTTTTCATGGTTTTTCTATTACGCTATTCTTGTTCAACAAGTTTCGCATAGTATTTATCTCGGCTCGCTGGCCGCTGTCTACATCCGTTGCGAAACTGAAGAGTTCGGCGTCTTCGCCGGCCCCGGGCGTGTTAAAAAGATCGTCGACCATGACCAATGCACCTTCGTGATGCTGGATCATCCCGAGAAGGAATAGCCGGTCAAACTCGGCTCCGTTAGCTTTTTTCATCTCGTCCATCTGTGCAGCCGAAAGCATCCCCGGCATCTGCATTTGATGTGAAGCAGAATGGCCGCCGTGCGAATGCGAACCCGAACCACCCGCCATCGACATCGCGGTCGATTGTCCCCGCACCGTAAGCCAGCGCTTCATAAATTCCATCTCGTCCGTCTGGGATTGCGAGATCCGGCCGCCCAGCAGCCGAATATCTCGGTTCTCGGTCCTCTCGGCGATCATGTCCGTCATCTCCACTGCCTGAGCGTGATGCATTATCATCCCCTGCATGAATTCCGCGTCTTTCTTCGAAAGCGTCGGAAGCTTAGCTTTTGCGGAGTCTGGCAATACGCGCGTCGGCTCGCCCGGAGCTCCCGGCTGAACAATGACCGGAGCCGCGTTCCCGGAACTCTGCCCGTAAATCGAAAGGGAAGTCAGGGCAAATAGGCTTATAATGGCTGAATATTTTATAGATCTAAACATTTTTTCCTCGTCTCCTGGCTCAGTTGAGATGCCAAAAGCTTTATCGACGCTGTATCTTTCACCTTTCGCCGTTGTTTATAGCTGTGTGTGGACGAACGGGGCCGCGCTTCAATATAGGATGCAGATAGATTCTAATTCACTTTCCCAAATACAAAAAGCGGCCGTCGTCGCCAAGACCTTCCCGAATTCAGTTCGTTCGCCGAGGCTCCGGCATCGAGCATATTGCCAGTCGCCAATGGCTAATAGCTTAGAGCTTAGAGCTAACAGCTTAAAGCTTTTTGTAAAAACCATCCGATGCCACGTTTCACAAACCGCAACGCCGTCGAACGTGTGATCAACATGGTAGCGAAAGACTGTCAAGACTCTAAAAGCCATTTTGTGGTAAGATCATATTTCCCTGATCTAACGCAGTCACCCCAATCAAATAAATTATGATTAAAGCGATAAACGTCGTCTTCTTCAGTGTGATCTTATTCCTCGCGGCAAACGCTACCTCAGCTCAGCCGCCGACGTCGGCCGAAGGTACGAATCCCTGCAAATAGTCATTTGAGACCGGAGAAGGAGAAAATGAGCAAAACAACCAAACTCGTAATTGTTACTGTAATTTTAACGCTGACGGCAAACCTCGCTTTTGCTCAAGAACCAACTACACTCGAAGGCTGGTATAAATTGGGTTATGAACAGATCCGTAAAAAACAATATGATGCCGCGGCAAAATCTTTTACCGAATGCATTCGCTTGAACGCCAAAGCTGACGGATGTTTTCGCGGGCGTGCGACGGCTCATTTATTTTTGAAAGATAATGAAAAAGCTTTGGCTGATGCCGGACAAGCGATCACATTAAATCCGAAGGACGATATTTCCTATACCGTTCGCGGAGATGTTTACAAGCGTTTGGAAAAGTATCAGCTGGCAGTTGCCGATTATTCGTCGGCGATCGGTTTGAAGCCGAGTGCGGTTCTTTATTATGCACGCGGAAGTGTGTATGCCGGATTGAAGAACTATCAGGCGGCGGTCGATGACAACACAAAAGCTCTTTCGCTGAAGCCTGACCTTCATAATGCTTATGGAAATCGGGGCGATGCTTATTTTGATTCAGGCAAATACGCGTTGGCGATTGTCGATTTTACTAAATTTATCCAATCAAATCCGAACAGCATTGCCGCAGCCTATTTACAAAGAGGTCGTGCATACGCCGAACTCAATAAAAATCAGGAAGCGATCAATGATTACACTAAAGTAATTTCGCTCGATCCGAAATCTGGATGGGCTTATAACAATCGCGGTTTTGTTTATGAAAAATTAAAAAAGTATGACGAGGCGATTGCTGATTTTTCAAAAGCGATTGAGATCGATCCGAAAACGGCAATGTTTTTCCGCAATCGTGGCAACGCTTATTACAACCAGAAGAAATATGATCAAGCGATTGTTGATCTGAAAAAAGCAATTGAAATAGACCCGAAATTTTCGTGGGCATATAACAATTTGGGAAATGTTTATTTCCGCCAAAAGAATTATTCGGAAGCGTTGAAAAACTTTGGAAAAGCGATTGAAAATAGCACGAATTATCCGATCGCTCATTACAATAGCGGTTTGGTTTACAGAGATCAGAAAAATTACGAAAAAGCGGTTGAGAGTTTTTCGAAAGCAATTGAACAGAACGACAAATATGTTGAAGCCTACAAAGAACGCGGCGATGCTTATAAAGACCTCAATAAATACAACGAAGCATTAAATGACTTCACTAAAAACATCGAATTAGAACCGACAAATGCCGATCACTATGTTGATCGCGGTGCGGTTTATGATCGAATGAAAAATCCGCAGAAATCCTTTGAGGACAACACAAAAGCTCTGCAATTAAATCCGAAACACGCGATTGCTTATTTCAATGTCGGAGTTTATTACTACAACGACAAAAAGGATAATCAGCAAGCATTGAACAATTACACGAAATCCATCGCATCGAATCCAAAATACGCAAACGCGTACTTCGCCCGCTCGGTAATTTACTGTGAACAAGGCAAATCCGACCTTGCCCAAAAAGATGAGCAAATGGCGACAACTAACGGTTGGAAGATGACAAAAACCTGTGCATCGAAAACGGGTTCTGTTGCCGATCAATTACAAAAAGATATTGCACCGAAAACCGAATCGGATTTTGACCTGGCAAGAAAGGATATTACAGCGAAAAAGTATGCAGATGCTTTTGCCAAAGCCGAGAAAATATTTAACGCAACGACGAGTAAATCATCATCAAAAGGTTATTCATTATCTATAATTGCCGGCGATCTACTCAAAGATAAACAGATAGATTATGCCAAAAAGCTGTTGATCAAGGTTTTATCTTTAACGGACATTGAGGATTCCACCAGAACCAATTCAACTTTTATGTTGGGGAATATTTATTTCACCGAGAAAAACCATGCGAAAGCACACGAGTATTACAATAAAATTCCTGATAATCTCGACGCACGCAAAAACAATATAAAAGTCTATTATCAGGAAAACAACTGGAAGGAAGCCGCCGCTCTGACAATTTCGACGTTGGAAATCCTCAGCCAAAAATATTATTCCGCACCGACTCCGTACGAAAAACAGACTTGGTTTACCGCAGCAAATCAGTTTTTGAAAGAAACCTGGGGACTTGCAAATGATTTTGCCGCAAAGCCTGACGCAAAAGCCGAAGCCCTTCTGATTTACAAGGCAATGGCAAAGGTTATTCCCACTGCATCTGCGGACGGTAAGACTGTAGCTGCGAAAATTAAGGAAATGGAAGGTAAATGATGTCTGCGAAAACGATCGCCGCTAAAGTCGACTGCAGTTTCCACTTTTTTCATCGCATTTTTGCGCATCAAAACTCAATTGTTTACCATCCAGGAGACAAGTTTTTATTCATTTTTCAATGAGTATTGGTCGGGCTGGCTGAGATTAAGTTAAGAAAGCTAGTTTGTTGGCCGGGCACACATTTCAACGCCTCACGATCGTTGTTATCTAAATTGTGGATCGAAAAACGAGGATGGCCTTCGTTTTGGTGAAGGTCTGTTACGGGCATTGCGTCATGCGGTATGAGTTAAAAACCTATTCGGCCCGGTTCCGAGGGAAACAAATTTTATGGCTTATCTAATGAAGAAAGTAGTGTTCTTGACGATGTTGTTTGGTGTGATGACCATCGCGGCTGTTTGCGTCTCGGCTCAGAAGGTCAATGTTGCCTTAAACAAGTCGGCGATCCAATCCAGCGACTATGACCGCAATGTCTTTCCCGCGTCCAAGGCCGTTAATGGCATAACGACGGGAACTGGAAACGACTTTACACACACCAAGGACGGAACCGGGAATTGGTGGCAAGTTGATCTTGGCGAGGTTTACAATATTGATGAGATCGTCGTCTGGAACCGGGTTGACTCATGCTGTTGGAACCGTCTTCAAAACTTTTATGTGATGGTTTCCGAGACACCGATAACCGATAACGACACGAACGCGTTTTCGGGTCCGAGCTCTTTTGGAAGCAATTTTCCTAATATAAAGATAGTTAAGCGCGGAAAAGGTAGATGGATCCGTATTTTTACCGTCAACGGCACAATGGCGCTAAGCTTGGCGGAAGTTCAGGTATTCGGCAAGCCCGTCGGCGGAGCGGCGGTAGTTTCGGACAGCCCCGCGACAACTATATCGATCCAGGCAAATGAGATAGCATTTTCGCCGGACGGAAGAACGATCGCCAGCGTCGGAAATGATCGAACGGTCAGGATGTGGGACACGACGACCGGAACGAATGTAAAGACGATGTCGGGCCACGCCGGAGTCGCCGGATTGACTTCCGTAGCATTTTCGCCCGACGGCAGAACTCTCGCCAGCGGAGGCGTTGGCGGGATCATATTGTGGAACGCAGCTAGCGGCGCGAAGATCAAAACTTTATCAGAGGGTGAATCCGGAGTTTGGGTAGATCTCGCATTTTCGCCCGACGGAAAAAC
>JBBQTV010000038.1:0-20870 GCA_038212935.1 Pyrinomonadales bacterium
ACCGTTCTCCACCGCTTTCAATATCCCCAAAACCTGCCCTTCACTGAACTTACTCCTCTTCATCATCAGCCTCCTTCTCTATCCTATCAAAAGGCCGAATACTCCACTTTCCAGTGGTACCATTCTACGGGATGCTTACACATGAAATTGGACATATGCTATTCCAATATGCCGGAATGGACATGACTGGCGGAGCCAATGCTAATCGGATTCAGGATGTTCTAATTGAAACAGCGCTCGGCAACATGGCATATAACCCGCTATTCAAGCCTGATCGAGAGCTTCCAGATAGCTTTGATTATGCAAAGACGTGGAACTCTTTCAATGCTATCGCTGCTCCAATGTTTAGAAAGACCGTAGTCTTACCAACGTCGCAACAACTTTTTCGAATTGGAGCGAAACGACTTAAGGCCACATTAGCTACACAATGAATAATTATGAAAAAATTTAACTTCGCGAGGATCGTGTTACTTACCGTCGTTTTACATTGGGCTCTATTTTTGGCTGCGTTGGTATATCGAGGTAGCTTAAGGGGAACATTCCATGCCTACTACGAATCACTTTTGTATCAAATTATCACATTGTTAGATATACCTGCGGGGCTCCTTGCGGAGCAACTAGGCTTTAGATTAGAAATGGCAATTTTTGAAAGTTCTGGATTAAATCTGTTCGTGAATTTTATGCTGATCACCCTACAATGGACCGTGGTTGGGGTAGTGATTGCCTTGTTGTTTTCACTTTCAAAAAGTAAACACCAAACTCCATAGCATATGATCGAGGAAACATATCCATCAGGCCGCGTGGTTAAGAATACTTTGGGCGTGGACGGCGAGCTTTTGCAGGTTCAAAGCAAAAAAGAACGCCAACTTCGGCTTCCACACCTATGCCTCAAACTTCACCTACAACGCCGCCGGAGCCGCTACTTCATTGCGACGCGGAAATGGTAAGTGGGAATCAACGCAGTTCAACTCCCGCCTCCAACCGACGCAGATCGCACTTGGAACAGTCCAGAATGGAACTGACAAACTAAAGCTCAATTACAGCTACGGCGATTGGAACGGCAGTGCGATCGATGCGACAAAGAACAATGGAAATATTGTTCAGCAGGTGATAACCGTTCCGACGGTTGGAGTCTCGACGGGCTTTACCGCGACGCAAAAGTATTACTACGATTCTCTGAACCGCATCGACGACGCCACGGAAGAGATTTCCGGCCAGACGCCGCCGAGCTGGAGACAAGATTTTACTTATGACAGATATGGTAATCGTAACTTCCAGGAAGCGAACATAACGACGCTTCCGAAGAACTGCGGGACCTCTCCGAACTTTACAGTTTGCACGGCTGATGTTCCTATTGTGAATCCATCTCCGATCGCGGCAACAAATAAACTAACGGGTTACACATACGATCCATCAGGCAACACGACACAGGATGCTGAACTTCGGAAATTCATTTATGACGGTGAAAATAAGCAGGTCAAGGTTGAAACTGTAAATTCGGGTGGAACGGTAACCGGAACCGTCGGTGAATATATTTACGATGGCGACGGGAAGAGAATCAAAAAGAAAGGCTACACGAATAACGTACTTACCGAAGAGACGATCTTCGTTTATGACGCCACCGGAAAATTAGTCGCCGAGTATTCCTCGGACATCGCTTCCGTCAACGACGCCAAAGTCGCATATCTTACAAACGACCATCTCGGCAGCCCTCGAATCAACACAGATCAAAACGGGCTAGTTACGGCTCGTCACGACTATCATCCCTTCGGTGACGAAATCTCAACGAGCCATCGAATCGGAAGCCTGGGCTACACCTCTGATACCGTAAGAAAACAATTCACCGGCTATGAACTGGATAAAGAAACCGGCCTCGATTTTGCTCAGGCGAGATACTTCAATTCGGGTTTCGGAAGGTTTTCTAGCCCGGATTCTTTCACAAATGATACTTTCGTATCGAACCCTCAAAGTTGGAATCTTTATGCCTACGTAAGAAACAACCCGATGAAATTAGTTGACGCTACTGGAAACAAGGCCACTATCTACTACTCTTACAATAGCGAAACAGATACCATAAGCATTAAAATTAAGGCCACTTTTGCCGTTTATGGGGCGAAAGGTCAAAACGTTTCAAAGGAGGATCTTGAAGGATATTCTAGGAAAATCAAAGAAGGAATTGAGGACAAGATCAAGGGTTCATTTAAAGTAAACGGACGCAACTTTGAACTAACTTCCGAAATTGGCGTCACCGTCGCTGATAGCGAGGAAGCCGCAATTTCCTCCAAAGCGGATAACATCGCAGAGTTAGGATATATTGCCCTCACCGACAATGCTTCGGCTATGGATTTTCGAGGAGAAAGTGAGAATTTTGACCGAATGGTTGGCACAATTAGCTCAGGTAACTTTAATGGGCTCTCGGGAGACTCATTCGGGCAAACCGCCGCTCATGAATTTGGAGCTCATTTGTTGGCCGCTTTACATAGCAGTGATCCGAACAGTTTATTTTATGAATCCAGTGGCAACAGTTTCCTCCAAAGTGACTTTGAGCGCATGTTTTCAGAGGTCCGGCCTATGTACACTCCACCAATTCCATACGATTCTGGCACCCCAAAGAGTATGCAAAGGACGGATCTCCGCACACGAGGATTTAGTCGGATATTAACCGCGACAAATGGTGGAATCGAGAATCGCAGAGCCAACAGAGTTTATTCAACGTTACCAAATGTTTGGGTTCAGGGGGTCAAAAAATGAAGTTCGAGTTGATTAGCTTTATTCTTGTTTCTATTTTTTGGATTTCAGCTTATGGCAAAACGTATGCTCAGCGGGTGCCATTTTTCACGAGCATCGGCAATGACATTCGGACCCCAGGCGACGAATGTCCAGAAAAATGGAAGATGGTCGGATTTGAACGAATTTCCTTCTGCATTCCTGATGATCTGAAGTCGATCGCAACTGCCTGCAAAGATTCTCGCTGTTTGACCCTAGAGAGCCCTAGGTACAATATGGGTCTTGATTTTTCCCATGATGCTTACCGCCCGACTTACGAGAAGAAACTCGCGGGATATACCGAGAAACGGTTTTGGGTTAACGAGCGTGAGGGAATTAGTATTTGGATATGGTCATTTGAGGAAACCCGAACGGAGTATAGCGAGTTTAGATATCATTCGGGGGCGTTGTTCGTTTCGGAAAAAGACAAAGACTTAGTAGTTGGTATGACTATTGTCTCGAAGACTAATGAAATCAAAGACGAAGCTGAGATCATATTTAGGTCAGTTAATTTTAAGGTGAGGATCTTACCAGTTTCTTCGGAGTTTCGGGAACTGGATACGAACTTTATTGGAAAGAAGAAACATTGAAAAGTAAGAAAAGCACAATGATCGCGGGCGTAGGTGAGTTTGCGGTCGATTTCCAGTTTTTCGCGGGCGGCGGCGTATGATTTTATACCGGAGCGGTGTTGACGGCGGCAGATGTTGATAATAATGTCACGAACGCGACGGAGTACGATGCTCTTGGACGGCCTTTGAAATCAATCGCCGCAGTCTGGACGCCTCTCGAAATCTGGACACGGACGGAATACGACCACATGAACCGCCGAGTCATCGTCCGTTCCGATCTAGAAGCAAAAGGCGACGTGAAGAAGTTTGCGATTCGACGCTACGACCGTTAGTCCATTCAAACCCTAGGCGAAAAAATATTGACAATTATTCTGAGTTAGCTTAACTTTCCTACAAGCTTCAAACTGAAAGACTTTCCCGTTCCTAGCAGATCGTTCGTTTCCGCCGATTCCAAAGTGGAATCGCGCTTAGGGGTCCAGAGTGATTAAATCTTCCCGCGATAATGCCCGAACCGCATTGATCCGTTTTCTGTCGCTTGCGATCATCACTGCACTTTTAGTACCTGTCATTTCTTTGATGTTCCCCGAAAAGGCTCAGGCCGGCTCACGGCGTTCTCCGAAGAACGTCGCCGCTCCAATATCGGCACCGCCCGAACCGTTTTTGATCGGAAACAAACCTACGAATACGTTCAACGAACCTTATTTTAGCAATGCTCTAAGTGCCGTCGCGAATTTCAGTTCTACAATTATCTCGGCAGTAATTGATCCGATAGTGGAGGTAACTTCAATCGAATCGACAGCGGAAATTGAATCCGTTTCTTCAAAACCCCAAAATATCTCTGAAACTTCCGAGTCTGCACCGGTGCAACCGGCCTCGATCGTCGATTTCGATTTTGACGGAGATGGCAAGGCAGACATCGGTCGCTGGAAGCCGACTGCAGGCGAATTTGAGATCGTGCCGAGCAACGGTGGATCGAACCTTATTTACGATTTAGGCACTTCTACTTCCAAGTTCGTTCCGGCAGATTTTAACGGCGACGGAAGCGTAGATGCGGCTGTTTTCGATTCCGGCACTTGGACGTATAAGGTCAGCCCCACTGCAACGCCGGTAACCAGTTCGCTTGGTCAGGCAGGCGATATTCCCGTTCCGGCGGACGTCGATGGCGACGGCGACGCGGATGCGACCGTGTTCCGACCGTCTGATGGCGGTTGGTACACGCAGGCGTCCGGTTATTCGGGTTATTTCGGGACTTCGGGCGATATTCCGGTGGTAGGAGATTACGACGGCGACGGAAAAGCTGATAAAGCGGTCTTTCGCCCTTCGACCGGAGATTGGCATATCAACGGTTCATTGTCAGGTTATTACTCGATAAATTGGGGGCTTTCAACGGATATTCCGGTTCCGGCGGATTACGATAACGACGGAAAGACCGATCCCGCGGTTTATCGCCCTTCAAGCGGTACTTGGTTCTATCAGCTCAGCGGTACTTCTTCTCACGGCACAAAGGTCTGGGGAAGTTATGGTGATCAGCCCGTGCCCGGAAATTATGTTGGTTATGGACATTCTGAGCTTGCCGTTTGGCGTCCTTCGACAGGCGTTTGGTATATCTATGATCTCAATGCTCAGACGTACAGTTACGAAACGCTCGGCGTTCCTGGCGAACGAGCTGTTCCGTCCGCTTACATAAAACAGATCGGCGGCGAAGTGCCAACGTATCAGCTCGCGAAGGATCGTTTGAGCCCTCGGAATTCAACGGGCGGAACTGATCTTTACTCCCAGAATTTCGGTTGGGGGACGTCGCTTGTCGGCCTTCCGGGTCGTGCCGGAATGAATGCAGGGTTTGGGATGAGCTATAACTCGCTTGATTGGACAAAGTCCGGGAGCGAGATCCATTTTGATACTAATCAGGATAATATCAGCCCCGGTTTCCGTTTCGGATTTCCGACGATCGAGGCTCCTTACTATATTCCAGGTGGCGGCGGAACCGATCCTTACTTCGCATATGTGATGATCGCTCCTTCAGGTGCGCGAACCGAGTTTCGTCAGATCGCGGCATCGGCAACTTTTGAAACAACCGATTCGAGTTATTTACAACTCACGACAAAAGGCACGCCTGATCCGAATACTCCGGTCGAAGAGATCGAACTAAAGGTTCGCGGTACGGACGGAACCGAGATGAACTACGTATGGATCGCCGGAGCCTTTCGCTGCACGCGGATTTTAGACCGCAACGGTAATTACATAACGATCGAACACGATGAACTTGGCCTTCTGCGTGAAGTGACCGATACGCTCGGCCGCGAGATCGTCATAAATTATTCGGAAGATCTATATCCGACAACGATCCAACAGACGTGGAATACGCAGTTCAGGCTGGATGGAGGGCTTGCCGATACGAACAGATGATTACGCGAACGGAAATGGTTTGGAGCTAATGCGTTCGTCTTGGACTCGCTGGACACAAGACGACCCGCAATCGACCGACGTGCATAACCCGCGTGTAACTGAAACAAAGATCGGCGACGGTGTTAATCTGAAACGCTCGACCGTCGAATACTGCATCGAATCGCCGTGCCCGGCCATTCCGCCGTTCGGCCTTGTGAGTGCCGTAAATGTTTACGACACGAATCAATCGACCGTTCTGAAACGAGCCGAGACCGATTACAGTCTGGCTACGGCATATCTCGATCGTCGTATCATCGGCGTACCCTCGGAAACTCGTGTCTATGGTCACGAGAGTGGACAGCTTGCCCTCGTCTCGAGAATGACGTATGGCTTTGATGAAGGAGATTTCTCACAGGAAGCGAACCAGATAATTTCGCCGATAAGGCACGACACTACGAATTTTGGGGCGGCGTTTATCCTCGGTCGCGGAAACATGACCTCGACGACGCGGCACGATGTTACCGGACAAACCGCGGCTGTCACATCGCGGGTTGTTTACGATATCGCGGGTTCGCCGATCGCCCAGTTTGACCCTTTGAATAGAAAGGTCGCGATCGATTACACAGATGTTTTTAATGACAGCCAGAACAGGAACAGCTTTGCTTATCCAACAAAGGTCTACGACCCCGTAGGCAATTATTCCGAGGTTAAATACCGCCACGACATCGGCGCAAATGTCTGGGCAAAATCACCCGACTTGAACGCCACTACACCAGGTAAACAAACTGAACGCGATTATGATTCGATCGGCCGATTGCTGAAAGACAAGATCGTTAACCACGGCGGAGCCTACACCCGCTACGTTTATCCGAATAACGGCATCCAATCTCAGGTGTTTTCAACGATTATAGACACTAACAGTAACAACGTCGGTGACACACCCGATGAAGTGATGAGCGAAAGCTGGTCAGACGGAGCTGGCCGCGTCCTACGGAGTCGGAGTGAGCATCCAGGAAGCATCGGCGGTTGGTCTGGGAGCATAGTCGAATATGACATCGTCGGCCGGGCGAGGAAACAATCGGTTCCAACCGAGATCTCCGTTCCGAATCCCAATAATCCCGACACGTGGTTGCCCGCCGGTGACGACGCAGCAAGAGGCTGGCTCTGGACTCATCAGAAATACGAATGGATGGGTCGGGTTGTCAGAAAGATTAACACGGACGGCGTGGATCAAACGGCTTTGAACGACTCGGACGTTCTGATCAGTTACACAGGTTGCGGCTGTGCCGGCGGGCTTGTTGTTACGATCGAGGGCGAACTCGTGCCGCGTGACGATCAGCCGACATTGAACGGACGACGTAAACAAAAGGTGTATTCAGATATTCTCGGCCGGGATCATAAAACGGAGATTTACGATTGGGCAGGCGGGGTTTATAAAACTAATGTGACCACGTTCAATGGCCGCGATCAGGCTATTAAGGTTCGCGAACACGAAGGATATTGGACTAACCCACGATATCAAACAACGAGTTTCAGCTATGACGGTCACGGTCGTTTGAAATCGAAGCACACGCCTCAGCAGGACCCGGGGACGAGCACGCAATATACTTATTACGCGGACGACCGCACGGCAACGGTCACTGACGCCCGCGCGGCAGTAACGGAATACACTTACGACAATCGAGGCCTCGTTACAGAAGTGGAATCGACCGAGCCGACGCAGTCGCCGGAATCAATCGCCCCGATCGAACCGTGTGACTCGGAGAACCCCAATTGCGAATATCCTTTCCCTCAGCCCACACCGCCTACTCCGTCGCCGACTCCGACCCCAGTTCCTACGCCGACGCCTGCTCCGACGCCGCAGGTCATTACCGTAGCATTTGGCTACGACGACGTCGGGAACAGAACGTCGATGACCGACGAAGAAGGCAGCACGAGCTACGTCTATGACGAGCTTTCGAGAATGACTTCGGAAACAAGGCAGTTTAACGATTCTCTTACCCATGCTCCCTTGCCCAACAACAGCTTTAAGCTGACATACACATATCATTTGGCCGGTGCTTTGAAATCCCTGACCGATCCGTACAACGACGTTATCAATTATGCCAATGATAAGGTTGGACGTTTGAATGCAGTTACCGGTAGCACCTTTGGCAGCGTGACGAACTATGCTTCGAATCCTGGCTATCGTGCTTGGGGTGGATTGAAAGGGTTGAGTTACGGTAACGGCGTTCAAATGAACATGACGTTTGACAATCGGCTTCTGCCCGATTTTTACGAACTAAAGAAGAATACGACCGACATATTGAAGAAGAACTACGAATACAATGGTGACGGGGCATTGAAGTTTACGGAAGACATCTTGGCCGAAAAGTTTGACCGGCTGAACATCTACGACCACGTTGGACGCATCAAAGAGGGCAAGAGCGGAGCCGAGGCAAGCGGCGGGAACGTTCCGGTTGAGGATATGGACGAACAGCTTCCGTATCGCCAGAGCTATCAGTACAACCAGTACAGCAACATGACCGCGAGGACGAATAAGCATTGGGGAGTTGAAAACTGGTACGGCCAGAACAATAACCTTACTTACACTTACTATAATGACCGGATCGTCAATCAAAATTGGCTTTATGATAAGGATGGACGGGTTATCCAATCGGCATATCCAGACGACTACGCGATTAGCAAATATGACGCTCGAGGTTTGTTGGCAAAGCAGACGATCGATGCTCGGAGCGAGCTCGAGAGGTTTTACGACGGCGATGGTCGGGAAATAAAGCGTAAGAAGCGGAACTGGGTCGAGACGCAAGAACCGCCGTATGGCAGTTGGGTCGCTGACAACACGATCTATTACATTCGTTCGACCGTTCTAGGTGGCGAGGTTGTCAGCGAGACTTATCCGCTCGGACAGAAGAAGAAAACATTCGTGATGGCAGCGGGTGCAAAGATCGCAACGCAGTCGGCGTATTTGTGGAGCGGTTCGACGAACCAGTCGGTCAGTTGGGAACACACGGATGCGAGCGGGATGAGCCAGCGGACGACAACCTTTGACGGCACGGTGCTGACTGCAGAAGGGCAATACGAAGGAGCACCCGTCGAGACCGACCCGATGGGTGGAAATATGGGCACAACCACGCCCTACGTGATCGACCCGATCCAACTTCCGGGACCAGACCCGGATTACCCTTATCTGCAGGCGTACGGAGAATCTCCAAGCTACGTCAACGGCCAACGCGTTACCTGCTCCCTCGATGGCTTTGCCATCGGATGCGGTCAGGCAATGAGCATGCTCGATACCGGTTCCGCGATACCGGCTGCTATTGCCCACTTGCAGACTCGTCCCAATTTTCAGTTCACCTCATTCGGTTTGGGCATTTTTCAATATTCATGGGAAACTCCAGACCCGCCGGACATTCCGGGTAACCCGAACGTTCCCGGAGACGAAGGTGTGATACGCGTAGGATCAACGGGAACCGCAACTTTCTACTTCCCGATTTCCTGGGCCCCGCAAAGGCAGACCCAAGAGCCAGCAAACGATTTTGCCAAGAATAGGATTGATGAACTTAAACGATTTCTGGTTAAGAACCCAAATTGTCTATCCTTGCTGAGGAATGCGGCTGCTAACGCTTTGAACATGGATGATCTGGGAGAAGGGGTTGAGGCCATAGATGTTTTCTTAGGAACACTTGGGTTCAACGACATGACTTCTAGCGATCAAGGAGAAGCCGTAGCACGAGGGTTTAGTGACAGGATAGAATTTTATAAGAATTTCAACGACACTTACGGAAATTCGACGTCCGAAGAAAGAGGTGGGATTGTTTTTCATGAGTTGTTACATAGTCTTTTTGGCGGACATCGAGAAGTTGCCTCCGATCTGAAAATTAACTTAACATCACCGTATCCCGCAATCCCTCCGAAACCGGGAAGTAGATTTGCCCAATCATTGATAACGGATGAACAATGGGAAACCCAGAATCGTAGGCGAGATGGATCAGATGAAATTGCCGACAACTCCATCAGGGCTTGGCAGAACGGAGACTGTCAAAATGAGTAACGAGAATTATGAAAACTAGTAACCTCCTGAACGTTATTTCTGCTAAGTTGTTCGTTTTCGCGTTTTTAGCGGTTCTTGCAGTTAACAGTTCGTCGCAGACATGCGATCCTGCACCAATCAAGATTCCTCATGAAGTTGTCGTCAACAGAATTTCTGGAAAAATCGGGCCGCGGTTGGTCTATGTTCAGATCGCACCTGCTAATTTTAACGAAAGTAGCCTTTTGAGGCTGTTCCAGTGTTTATCAACCCAGTACTCTGATAAGGTGTTGAAGATTTTCGTTTCTTCAAATCGAGATGACATTAAGAGTAAAGCCGAGCGAGAAAGCGTTCCCACACCGTATCTACCTGATGATGTTCTGAAATCTAAGATTGCTGAGCAAGCAAAGCTCGGGGCATTTGACTCGAAAGACGATATACTCAGAGCGTATTATTTTAGAGACGATGTAAGTGAGTATTTTTCGTTTGATAGAAATAAAAGAAAAAGCGTCGGGAGTTGGGCGGTTGTAACAGTCCGCGATCAAGAGAAATTTACAGAAACAGATGATTTTTTCTTTCGATCTATAGTCATAGGTCATAAGGCTGCCGTGGACTGGCTTATAGAACGAAAAAAGAATTTAAATGTCAGGGACTCTAATGGGAATACGCCATTGATCCTTGCTTCGGCGTTATCAATTGACCAGATTGCCGAAAGCCTTATCGTATCCGGCGCAGAAGTTAACGTTTCGAATAAGTTTGGCGACGCACCATTAATGTATGCGGTCGATAACGAAGATGACAACCTTGTTCGAATGCTGTTAGGGAAAGGAGCGGATGTGAACGCCACGAATGGGACTGGAAATACAGCCTTGATGGTAGCGGCATCGAATTGCGACTTGAAGATTGCGAGCCTACTCCTAAAGTATGGCTCAAGAATAAGTATAACAAATTCAAAAGGGGATACAGCATTAAGTTTGGCTTGCAACGACGATATGAAAAAATTGCTGTCTAGTAAGTGAATGTTTAATTAAACTCCATTCGGTAGCGACAAGCGCTCGTGCTGAGGGCAAAATCATTGGTTACACCTATTACAATAGACCTAACACAACAGCCAGATCGTCAATCAAAATTGGGTGTATGACAAGGACGGGCGTGTTCTCCAAGCGGCGCATCCGACGATTACGGAAGCAACATATACGATGCACGGGGGCTGTTGGCAAAACAGACTATCGATGCTCGGAGCGAGATCGAGCGGTTTTACAACGGCGACGGGCGCGAGGTGAAACGCAAGAAACGGAATTGGGTCGAGACGATCGAACCGCCGTATGGCAGTTGGGTCAAGGACAATACGATCTATTATATTCGGTCGAGCGTTCTTGGCGGAGAGGTCATTAGCGAGACATATCCGCTTGGGCAAAAGAAGAAAACATTCGTGATGGCGGCGGGTGCTAAGATCGCAACTCAGTCGGCGTATCTGTGGAGCGGGGCGACGAACCAGTCGGTCAGTTGGGAACACGCGGATGCGAGCGGGATGAGCCAACGGACGACGACCTTTGACGGCACGGCTCTTACGGCCGATGGCCAGTACGAAGGAGCACCGGTCGAGACCAACCCGATGGACGTGAACCTCTCTTCGGTTTAGTGCCCGACCGTTGATGTTTGCTTGTTTGGCTCCGCATCAACCACTTTGATAATTGCCCCAACAGATTACAATCGCTCTATAGATCTCGATTCCATTTCATAATCTTTTCACGCGCGGTATCTTCAAATTGACCGGGGCAAAACGTAAAGCCTAGTTGCGTACCTTTCTTTGATGAAAATAAATAATTGGTTAGAAGTAACTTCTCCGGCTTACGCGGGTTTTTATATATGAAGGTTGAATTTCAGAACTAGGAACGGCTTCCATGGCGTCCCGGATGAGGAGCCGGGATCAGCGAGGTGTCTGTCTAGTTCCCGCATTCATAAAAACCATTCGAAGTCTTACGTAGGAGAATCTGGCTAATGAACGATCCATATGCTACCGCGAACACCGACACCGCGTCGTCGATCTTTGAAGAGAAAATAGCACTGTACTCGCGGGTTCCGCACTACGTTCTCATCACCGGCGAAAGGGGGACCGGCAAGACGACGATCGCCCGACAAATCCATGATCATAGCCTTCGGTCGGACTGCGAGTTCGTCGGTGTAAATTGTGCAAGCTTTTCTTCAGAACTTCTCGAATCAGAACTCTTCGGGTACGAGAAAGGATCCTTCACCGGAGCGATCGGTCCGAAAGCCGGGCTCTTTGAGGCTGCGAGCGGCGGAACCCTTTTTCTTGACGAGATCGGCGAGCTGTCGTTGAGCCTTCAGGCCAAGTTCCTGAAGGCGGTGGAAGAAAGACGTATTCGCCGGGTCGGAGGGACGCGGGATCGAGAAATAGATGTTCGTATCATAGCCGCGACTTCGAGAGATCTTCAATCGATGGTCAAAAGCGGATCATTCAGGGCCGACCTATTCGATCGCCTAAACATTCTTCAGCTTGAGACCTTACCTCTTCGTTTTCAGAAGGAAAGGATCTTGGAGACGTTCATGGATCAGCTTGAAAAAGAGAGAGCAACGATCGGCATCGAATTGCCTTTTAAGGTCGAAAAGGATGCACTCGCGGCGATCCAGGAACTGGAATGGAAGGGCAACTACCGCGAACTTCGCAACTTTGCCACCCGCCTGGCCGTGGAATCGATCGATCAGGTCGAGATCACTCACCAGTCTGTCAGTCGTCTGGTACGTGATAGAGACAAATGTCCGCACGTTGAAATGCCGATGGCTGATGATAGCGAGAGCTTGTTGACGGTGATTCTCGACCCCGAAACCGACGATCTGGATAGCGTCTATGTGAAGTCTGCCTCTATCTTTATTGAACACGCCTTAAAGCGCTCAAACGGGAATCTGAGACGTGCGGCCAGGTCGATCAATACTACTCATTCAACTATCACCCGCATTCTGAAAAGGAATCAGGAGCGGTTCGTTGATACCTCGGATGATGCCGTTGCGTCGTTTGCAGCCGCAGCCTGACTCTTACCAAATTTCGTGTAGAAGGGTTCGTGAGTTACGCGAACCCTTTTTCATTGTCTAGCTCATTAGAGGCCAATAAATAGGCGGATGGTAGATCGGTGGAGATGGAGATATGGAAATTCTGAATAGCGGTTCGTTTGTTCCTCTCGATAATCGCGACAAGATCGAACAACTGATCTTCACCGCACGGACGCTTGCCGCAGAGGTGAGCCGGATCGAGGGATTCCAGAGCAGCGGACAAACGAATCAGCAAATGGGACTCGAGCTCTGGAACGGGGCCGAGTATATGACGCGGTCTCACGAAGAGGTCACGATCCGTAACATATTTCTGAGTAAGTTTCTGGAGAGGTTGCGGGAGATCGAACGTGAGCCTGTGCATAGAGCAGCGATGGCGACTGAGTCACCGATACCAATTGAGGAAGCGAACGGTACTTCCCATACAGAATTAGCACCACCTGCTGAACTCGCCGATGAACTGGGCAAGTCACATTTACCGAAAGATGAGTATCTCGGTGTTGTTGACTCCGAAGACGAAGATGAAGCTCGTCCTTCTTACGCGAACGAATGTATCCCTGAATGTGAAGAAGAGATCGCGTCCATAATGAGTTCAGCCGGAACAAGCAGTGTCGCAGATCTAGACACTGTGCAAAGCGGTGCACAGACGTCCCCCGAACCGATAGAAGAACGAGTCGGGCTTGGAAATTCGGTTGCTCAAACGGCTCTTGAAATCAAATCAGATGACACTGAAACCGATGTTGATTCCGTTGTCGAGAGCGAGAATGCGATCCAAACGTCCGAGGACAGCTCCAGTGTTCCTGAAGACCACGGGTCTGTCGTTGAAGACCATCCGATAAAGTCAGTCGTTCTTTCTGATAAGGAACCATATAACTTTGATTCCTGCACCGTCACCGCTGTCATTCAGTTGCTCCCGGAAGTTGAAGGAATACGAGACTGCCTTTTAAGTGTCCGTTCGCACGATTTCGCTCCGCAGATAATCTTTTCAAACGTCACTGGCGGAGATAGTCGCTCGGATCTGTCCGCCCGGCTGTCAGATGCTCTCGAACAATACAGAACTGCACTCCCGGGACTGGCGGCTGAAAAACTAAAGAAGGAAAAGGCGCCAGCGAAGAAGCGTACCTCCAAGGCAGCCGATACAACTACAAAGGTCAACGAGACGGCAACTGCGAAGAATACGCAAACCGCTTCAGTCTCAAACCCTGCGGCTCAAGAAAAAGCGAAAGATCAGCAGGATCTCTTCGCGTCTTAAGAAATCATGGCAAACGAAACAAATACTCCACCTGCCGATAACGAGGCGGGGCCAACGAATAGCGCAAATGAAGCAACGACTGAGCCCTCCGGAGAGGTATCTCCCGTTACCGATCCGAAAGCGACGATCAAGATCGAAGGCCAAACCTTTGAACTTGATGCATCGCTCGCCCAGGAAGATAAGACTCTGAAGGTCGTCCTTCAGCCTCACTTCGCTTCGATAGAGAATGCGAACATTACGCGGGAAGTGAAGGACGGAAAACTGAGTGTGACCATCGTCAAGCGAGCGCAGCATAAGGGATATGGCGACCGATGATTCGCCGCTTGGTGTATTGCGGGACGAACGCGAACGGATCAACCCGGCGATCATTCTCGCGGATAGACTTATGCGATGGGACGCCGAGGAACTCCTTACTGTCGAGGAGGTAACCGAGGCGGAGAATGTTCTTGCGATCGGAACTCAAGAGATCGAGGCAATCGAATCTTACCGTAAGGCATTTCTGAAGACTCCGGCGTCCGCGATCGACTACATTCCTATCGGATTCTGAGGGGGCGAGGATCTATGACGGGACCATCGGTGGTAGGGAAGGACCAAGAACAGCGATCGTACTTCGGGGACCGTCTGGCTCAGTCTCTCGTATATCTGCGATTCAAAGCCCGAAGTCATAATGCGGTCTTCGCATGCGAGACCGTCTCCAGAATGGTCTCCGAGCAATACAAGTACCGCTTGTATATCGAGATGTTTCCGGAACAGTGGAAACAGTCGAGAAATAGTCTTTACAAGGCCGGGCACTTCAAGGCATACAGCGAACGCACCAATGAGTTCTATCAGCTCGTGAATGATCACTGCTTTCCGTTGCTGGAATATTGGCATGATGATCCCGATCAAGAATTTGACAAGTTTGCGATCCCGCCGATGAATTTTGACCTGTGCTGCGAGGAAGTTGATTTTGCGGGCTTAAGAGCCAGCTATCTTGCCGGCTTGATCTTCTATTTTTCTGAAGACGATGAGATCTGGACGTTCTTTTCGGAAAAGCATGGAGTCGAAAAGGAGGATCTGCCTTCGATCAAAGCTTCGCCGCATACAAATGTCTGGCGTGAGAAGCAGAGTGCTAAAACAAAAGCTTATTGCGATCTGATAAGGCTGGTCGATCACTCGACCGGAAACCCTTGGCTCGACGTAACTCACTGCCAGTATCCGGAGTTCTTTGAATGGAACAGAGAGACCGTCGATTGGCTGACAGATACCTACAGGTCGGCGAATGAGTCTTTCCGAAATCTAGAGGAATTGGACAAAAGGATCGAAGCGAATGCTAAGAAGTTCCTATCTGAGCTTATCTCTTTCTGGAATACAGGAAAGATCGGTGATTAGCGAGGTTTGTTATGAAGAACTTCTCTCAGGTACCTCCGGATGCATCGGCTGCTCTCTATTTTCTTCCAGGGCAATATCTGTTTGCCGATCTCAAGGAATCGTCGGTTTCTCTAAAAGCTCTTTCGAGTGATCAGGTAGCCAGAGCGTTTAGAAAGGTTCACACAGATACTGGATGGCTGGGTAGGCGGGTACTGCGATATCGCGAAGCTCCGGAAGGCAACGCGATCATCTCTTTTGAACCACCCGCAATCCGTAAGATCACCGTCGTCTTCGCGGATCGAGGATTTGTTGAAGTGGCTGTGCCGCTTCCGGCCCTGATTCTCCTTGGAAAGGGGAGTGAATATTACCTCTGGGCCGCTCCTTCGTCACACATAACCGCAAACACAAACCTTGCAGTCGCACCGCTGCCAAATATCGGTTCCGGTAAGATCTGCTTCGGGAAGAACGAAGTTCCCGAGACCCATCCCTCTACTCTTAGCGAGGTATGGAAACTGATCTTCGATACTCCCTTCAACGGAGACCACACGGCCGAGCGGTGCAACTCTGAGCCGCAAGATGTAAGGGAACTCCTGTGGAAACTAGCGGCTGACAAGGTGAAGAAGTTCCCGAAATCCGAGCTGATCTTATCATCCACTACGGTCGAGGACGCATGGGAGACCATCGTTGAACGGCGAAGGTACGACTCACGTTTCTGAATTATATGGAAGATCTAATGTCAGGTTTGGACGCGGCTCGATTCCCGTCGCCGATACCATTCATCGGACATCGTATAGCGAAGGAAAGTTACGAACCTGTTGAAGCGATCCTCTACGAATACGTCCTAGCCGGAAATGGAGTTCTTCTAAAGGCTCAACGAGAGGAATTCACGGTTTCCGTGCCGCTCATCTACCGAGAGATCAAGGGACTGCCGGAAGTTTTCGTCGGGATCAAATGGCATAAGCCCAGAGTGCCGGAACGAATCTGGGACGAAATATTCTTTCACGCAAAGATCCACGACTCTAATGACAATTTTAAGGAAGAACTCTATCTGATCTATTGGGACAGGCGGAGCGACTCCTGGCAGTGGTGCACTTCGGGCCGGGATCGGACATGGGCATCAACCATCGCAGATGATACGAGACCTGAATACGCCGACGCTTGTATAGAAGTCCACACGCACCCACCCGGTGCGTATCAGTTCAGTCGAGCTGATGACCGGGATGAATCGGGAAAGTTTCGTATATTCGGGATCATCGCGGACGTTCACGACAAGCCAAGGGTGAGATTCCGATGCGGCATATACGATCACCTTATCCCAATTCCATTTTCATGGATCGGACACCTTCCGAGCCGTGTCGTTGATCTTAATGAGGTCGAAGCTCTGCTTCAGATGATGTTTTGATGGATATTGATCTTAGCTTCTCGCAGGCCGCGGTTGTAATGCCTGTCGAATACAGCACCCTCCGATTCATCGTTCTCGGTGCCGGTGGAACAGGATCCTTTGTAGTTCCTGCTCTTGCCCGCCTCATATACGAGCTGAAACATCAGCAAAACAAGTCGGCGGAACTGCTGATCGTAGACCCGGACGTGGTTGAAAGAGGCAATATTCCGCGCAGTAATTTCTGCTTCGCCGAGGTCGGTCGGTTCAAGGCTCAAACATTAGCGGAACGAGTTTCAATGGCTTGGGGAATCGAGACTAGCTTCTCATGCGAGAAGTTCGATCACGAAAAACATCTAAAAAGCTCAAAAAGTGATTACAGGTGTCTGACGATAATCGTCGGCTGCGTCGATAACTATCTGGCTCGCCGGGAGATTCACCTGACGCTCGCTGAACAGCGGGTTTATGGCGAACATTCAAGGCTTTGGTGGATAGACGGTGGAAACGGGAAGACGTCGGGCCAGGTGCTGCTTGGTTCGACCACAAGGCATCTAAAACCGGATCAGTACTTTACCGGAACAAGCATTTGCCGGGCAATTCCCGCGCCCTCACTTCAACACCCAGATCTACTTGAACGGGAGAAACTACCAATATCTAACGAAGTATCATGTCCCGAACGCGTTCGCCTGGGCGAGCAGGGGCTTAATGTGAATCAGCGAGTGGCCTTAGAGATTGCCGAAATACTTTCCGAAATGCTTCTGACGAGAAATCTTAAGCGATACGCAGTTTACTTCGATCTGGAAAGCGGTACGAGCAACTCCGTTTACTGTACGCAGGAGACAATCCGAAGAATGGTCGGATCAAAAATACGATAGACTTGAATAAATCGTAGACTGAATCAACTTTACCCCTTCGCCTTCTTCTTTTTTTGTTTTGGCATTGGCAATTCTTTTACCGAAATTCTGACCAATTCGCTTAACCAATCTCTATCTTCAATTTTTTCTTCAATTAGAAAGCTCGGTTTCGCTCCCTCGTATGAAGGTGCTTCAACCACATCGCCGATAAATTCGCGTCCTGATTTTGTTGGTTTAATGAATAATTTATTGTCGCAAATGGACCCAAACATTTTTCCGTCCGAGTAAATTGCATATTCGCCAAACATCTTTTTAGCGGTAATTTCTCCGGCATTTTCAATCTGTTCCAATACGAAATCCGCAAACTTTTGATCTGAAGCCATATTTTTTAATTGTTTAGTTTAAAGTGCGGGTTATAAATTAGACCAATAATGTTGCCGAACGGGTCTCTGACGGTCGCTGTCATTAATTCGCCGCCGACGTTATACGGTTTTTCATTTTCGATTGCTCCCAAGCCAATCAATCGGTCGTAAACTTCATGAATTTTCTCGACTCCCCAGTAAGATACGACACTTTCAACCTTATCAGTCGTCGGAATGTCCTCAGGTTGAAGCCCTAACTCGTATCCGCCAATGTTGAATCCAACATAATAAGGCTCATCAAAATATGGTTCGATTTCAAATGCCTTTGAATACCAATCCGTTGCTTTTTTAATGTCGCCAACTTTATAAATAGTTGTTCTTAGTCCTAACATAATCCTCCGTTCTACTGTTTGTTAATGGTCTCTTTGCAAAATACCGATTGCTTTCAAAGTGTTTGAAATTATTTCAGCTTTTAAAATTCCATTTTTAATTTCGATAACAAAATCGTTTATAAATTTTCTTGTTTGGGAGTCAGTTCCATAGCAAAGTGTGAAGTTTTTGTAATTTATTTAGTTGCAACAATGTATTACAGCTAGGACGCTATTGCAAAAGCATAAACAGAAAAAGATGAAGCCGAAGCTCCGTCCAATCAAAACAACAATTTAGAAGATTTTCTAAAAATGCTCTTTCGCCCCGTCCGGGCGTATTCCCTTGATAGATCTCGCGGCGGGATGACCTTCATCCGATTCACCTTGATTCAAAATAAATGGGCGGCTAACAGCGTAATGAATCCAATAGATGACCTTCACTATGTCTGTCCTGTTACCCGTAGCACTGCAAAATAAATTGCCAAAACCGTGTGAGCAAGAAGGAAACAAAGACCCTACCGTCTATGCTGTCTTCTGCTTTCCACTGAGCGGCTGGACTTGGTTTGTCACCGAAGGAAAGTCTGTCCAAGACGACTTTTTATTCTTTGGATACGTGATCGGACTTGAGCGCGAATGGGGCTATTTCTGTCTCAGTGAACTGGAATCCGTTGATATCAATGGGCTCAAAGTCCTTCGAGATGAGGATCACGAACCGAAGCCATTATCCGAGTGTCTGAAGCAATACGGCTTGGAGGAAAATTGAGCGGTGGACAGGATGCGAATGGAAACTCAAACTTCTGATCAGCTCACTCGACCGCTGGAAGTCCCGTCGCTAGCGTCATCGATTCTTCGAAACGTTTTCGGTGGAGGTCCGCAGACGACGGGCACGTCCCCAAAAGAGGAATCTCGGGATTCCGAAGTGGAGCGGCCCTCTAATATTGCCCAGGAAGTGCTAACCCGACTCGAAGAACGACGAGATCGGGCGGCGACCGAGTTGGGCATCAGCGTTGAGGAAGTTGAATCGCTTCCTTTCGACCTGTCGACGCTGGAGAGCGAAGGCATCTTCATGAACATCGACTGCCGCGGCTTCGGCAGTCTTGTTCGGCAATTGGAATGGAAAACACTAGGCGTTCAGCTCCCTGAGAATGCGGCCGTCAGGGTGAGTCCACCGCGAGCGGGGCTACTTCCTGATGTCTATCGGAATCGCCTGATGCGCGGGGCGGCCCAGGCTCACAACGCTCTAAACAAGTTCGGCTTCAGATTCACGCTTTGCGAGACCGTCTGGGGAACAAGCGAGTATAAATGGATCCCGTGGACCGCATTCGAGTCATTCGAAAAAGCATACCTTCAGGCTTGTGAGACTCTCGCGGCTGCAAAGAGTGAAGTCCTTTCTAAATACGACGAGATCCTCGATATTCTTCAGGACAGTTTCTATAAGCTGGCGGCAGACTCTGCCGACCGATTCGAGGCGACAAGCGATGAACCCTTTGATCGATCCGAGTTTGTCAATGCGGTTGTCGCTCAAGCGATCGGGATGGTTCCGACACGGGAGATGATTCGAGACGGACTCATCATTACGATGAAGCCGAAAGTGATCATTCTTGGATCAGAGATGATCGCCGAGCGAAATTTAGCAAAAACACTCGCACTCGAAACCACCCGTATCAATGCCGAGCAGACAAAGATCGACCTTGAGATCGATTCGAAACGCCGGATCGAAGAAATAAAGGTCGATGAGGTAACTGCTGAAACCCGGCGGGAACGTGAAGTGAAAGAACGTATCCGGGAGATGAAGATAGAGGCGGCAAGACGTGAAGCAGAAGAGGCCGTATCACCGATCAAGGAAGGCTTTGCACAGATAACAGCGAAGATCTTCGAATCGGCGTCTGAAATGGCCGAACGAATGAAGGATGCGGAGTTCGTATCGGGTTCATTGGCTAAACGAGCACGTCAGATGTGCGATTGGTACCAGTTGATGAACTTCACGGGCGACACGTCGCTCGAAAAGGTACTCGAACAATTGCAGACCGCAGCCGGTCGGGAAGCCAAGCAGCGTTCGCCTGAGGAGATGCGAACGGCTCTGAGCGATCTTCTGAGGATGACTTCTGTCCACTCGAAGAAACTGCTTGATGAAGACCGGCTAACCGCTCTTGAGCTATAGAGCAAGAAATACGAGGTAGAGATGGCAAACTTCGACCTAAGCAAATACATTCCCGTTCATGCCCGCATAGCGGAGTTCTATGAGAAATATCCGGACGGCCGGATCGTTACCGAGATCGTACGTCTTAACGAAGACAGCGGCTTTGTTTGTATAAAGGCCGCTGCATATCGGAACAGAGATGACGCGGAACCCAGTTCGACCGGACACGCCTTCGAGATCCGCGGCCAGGGATATGTAAACACGACATCTTTCATTGAGAACGGTGAAACAAGTGCTGTTGGCAGGGCTTTAGCAAATCTAGGATTCAAGATCGACAACGGCATCGCATC
>JBBQTV010000039.1:0-20850 GCA_038212935.1 Pyrinomonadales bacterium
GCAGCGGATGAAAGTGATCGAGGTAAAGCAGCTCGGCAAGGACGAAAAATACAAGCACCCGAAAACAGGCGAGAGTGTCTTCCTAAACGACCGCCCGCCGCTCATGCTGCGTGCGGCTGTCATCGATGCCAAAGCCGACAATCCGTTTGAGATCACGGCCATCGTCAACCACATGAAGTCCTACCTCGGGTACAACGACCCGCGGCAGCAGGACAACGTTCGGCTGAAGAAAAAACTGCAGGCTGAATATCTGGCAAAGATCGTTCTGGAACGGCAAAAGGCTGACGCCGCCGAGCGGATCATCGTCCTCGGCGACTTCAATTCCTATCAGTTCAGCGACGGCATCATGGATATGATGGGAACGATAAAAGGAACGCCCGCGTCGCCCGATTCGCTGATGATCGCGTCGCCGGACCTGGTCGATCCCGACCTCATCAACCTCGTCGACATGATCGCCGTCACTCAGCGATATTCGTACACTTTTGATGGCAATGCTCAGGTGCTTGACCACATTCTCATCAGCGAAACGCTTCGAAAACACATCCGCGGCTTCGGCTTTGCACGCGTGAATGCGGACTTTCCGGAAGTATATCGCAACGACGAAGCTCGTCCCGAACGCTTCTCCGATCACGACCCGGCCGCCGCCTTTTTTTCGCTCGACCCAAGTAAATAAACCATCGCATTTTTGCCTCAAAGGGAATAAATATAGCGATCTTCGGTATGATTAGTTTGCCGGGCAGCGCTCGGCATGACGATTATGTTCGGAGCTTCGCGGACCAGCAAGGAAGAACAGTGGCTCGATTTTGAATCGGAGGCGATGCCATTCATGGCCGACCTCTTCCGGGTCGCGCTCTGGCAGACGCGCGATAAGACCGCCGCCGAAGACCTCGTGCAGGAAACGCTTTTCCAGGCGATGCGCTCGTTTCACCGCTACGAGCTTGGAACGAACTGCCGGGCATGGCTGATGACGATAATGCACAACCTGAATCTGAAGCGCCTTCAAAAGCTGGGGCGGATGAAGCTCGTGGACGACCCCGAAGACAAGCTGATGGAGACGATCCCATTCGAGCCGTCGATCCCCGAATCGCTGACTGACGATGAAGTCATCATCGCTCTGAAACGCGTGCCCGATCCGTTCCGCGACGTTATCGTTTTGTCTGATGTCGAGGAGTTTTCGTATAAGGAGATCGCCGAAATTCTAGGCGTACCGATCGGAACCGTCATGTCGCGGCTTTACCGCGGACGAAAGGTGCTCCGCCAGGAATTGGCGGCTTACGCTCGCGGCCGCGGCTTTAGCGATCACCGAGAACAGGCCGCAGGCTGAGAGGCTAACTATATGCATTGCAAGGACTTTAGAGAAATATCAGAAGCATATTTGAACGACGAGCTACTCGTTGAGACAAACCTGCAAGTGTTCAAGCACCTCGAACATTGCGCCGACTGCCGTCATGATTTTGCTGCCCGCAAGGCTCTGCGTCAACACCTTCGGTCAGCAGTATTGAGGGCCGACGAATCGGCGATCGATCCTGCTTTTGCAACGCGTGTTCGTGCTGAGCTGAGATCCGCGGCGGTCGACGAACGCGGTTGGTTTGCCCTCCTCCGCTCCGGCTGGGCGCTCGTTCCGGCGATGTCGCTGCTGCTGGTCGTCGCGATGGCCGCCTTCGTTTTCCTTCGCGAATCGCCGACTGACGGCATTGTGGCAACTTCCCCCTCCGCGTTGCAAACATTTCTGGCGGAGGTCTCCGTAAAGGCTGCCGGCAGCCACGATGATTGCGCCCTTGAGAAAATGGCGCGTTGGGAATCAGGCGTTCCTATCAAAGCCGACGCCGAGGTCATCGCGGCGTCCGTTACGCGTCCGCTTGTCGAATCGTTTGACGGCGGCGTTGACGTCCTCCATTCGCACGATTGCCTGTTCGACGGCAAGCGTTTTTCGCACGTCATAGTAAGGAATAAAGGAGATGTGATCTCAGTTTTCTTTGATCGATCCGGTGCCCCGGCCGGCACTGCATCGACTGATTCGATCGTCTCTGAGCAAGAAAGAGGCCATCAGGTCGCCAGCTTCTTCAGCGGCCCGAACGCCGTCTTTGTCGTCTCTGACCTCCCCGAACCCGAAAACGTCCAGGCCGCCCGAACCCTCCTTAACTCGTTCTCTTCCAGCTGAATTCCAACCGCTCCGCGAAAGCTCAGCGGCCTCTGCGTTGATCACAGAGGCCGCAGAATTTTGCTCGGGACTGAGGGGATGATGCAACAAGGCCGTGCGGCTTGCCGCTCTGTTTGGGGAATTGCTATGCCTTTCCGATAGTTCCCGCCCAATATCGCGGCTATGCCGCCGATCCGACGTTTACCTTACATAGACATTCGGCAGAGGTTGGTCGCCGGCTGCGCCGAAGGCTACTGCCTGGAAGCCTGCGGTTGAGCGGAGCAGGTACCAGATGTTTTCCGATGGACGGAAGATAGCTGCGTCTGCTTTGCCGTCGCCGTCGTAGTCGCCGGGGACCGGAATGTCAGTTGAGACGCCGAACGGGAATGCGAAGAACGTGTCGTCTTCGCTTCGGACGACGTACCATTCGCCGGTGCTCGGCCGCCAAAAAGCGAGGTCGGCTTTGCCGTCACCGGTGAAGTCCGCCGGGACCGCTTTGTCAGTCGCCGAACCGAACGCGAACGCACGGTTGCCGCCGTCAGAACTCCTCTGGTACCACCACTCACCGCCGCCCGACGCTCCGTTCGGCCGATAGATCGCGATGTCGGTCCTGCCGTCGCCGTCAAAATCCGCCGCGACCGGCTTGTCGCCCGCGGCACCAAATGGCGTCGTCGTCACCTGTCCATCAGAAGAACGCCGCGTGAACCAGATGTTCGCCGAAGGCCGGAACACGGTCGCATCAGCTTCGCCGTCGCCGTCAAAATCGCCCGGCATCGGCACGTCGCCCGTCGACCCGAACGGGAACGCAAAGAAGGTCGAATCCTCACTCCTGATAACGTACCACTCACCCGTCGAGGGCCGCCAAAACGCCACATCCGTCTTCCCGTCACCCGTAAAATCAGCCGGAACCGGCGTGTCCGTGTTCGCCCCAAACGCAAACGCCCCATTCCCGCCATCCGAAGACCGCAGATACCACCACTCACCGCCACCGCTTCCACCACTCGGCCTAAACACAGACACATCCGTCTTCCCATCGCCATCAAAATCAAACGGCGTTCGGCCGACAGGTGTCTGTGTTTTGTCACCTATGAGACGCACCAAGGCAAAATCTGTCAACGTTGGCAATCCCGGGGTGTCGGCACTTCCGCCAAGCAGAATGTTACCGTCGGGCTGAATTCGAACCGCACTCGTTCCGTCATATTGATCGACAGCTACGTCTGTCACGACAGTACCGCTACTACCAAATGACTCATCCAAGCTCCCATTCGACTCGAAACGAACCGTTAGAAACTTGCTTCCAAAATTGGCACCGGCGGATCCCGTCACGACAATTCGCCCATTGCTCTGTAATTGGATATCGTTTGCAAGCTGAGCATCCTCTATATCCATCGTTACCGTTCCCTCAATGCCGAACGTGCTGTCGAGTGATCCGTCGTAATTAATCCTAACTATTCCAAAGTCGCTGCCTGTCTGCGGTGACCGCGGTCGCGTCGCTATCGTGATCCGGTCCTTTTCATCTATCTGAAACGCTTGTCCAGCGTGGTTATAAAGATGCATGAAACCGGTTCCGTTGAACGAAGGATCGAGTGATCCGTCGGCATTAAGTCGTAATGCTACCAACCAATCTGAAGCGCTTTCGCCGATGATGGTTATCTTGCCATCTTTATTGACTTGAACGTCGCGGGCCGATTGGTTGGACGCTAATGGCAGATCAATAGCGATCTTGCCATCACCGCCGAATGTTGTGTCAAGATCGCCGTTTGGCAAAAAGCGCGCTACTGCAAAACGTTCCCATGGATTAACCCTTATTCCGCCAACCATTATTATGCGACCATCCGGTTGAATTGTGGACGCATATGATAGATCACTATGGCCACCCTCAATATCTGTCTCGACCAAGCCAGCATTACCAAAGTCCACATCAATCGATCCACTCGCCGTAAAACCAAGCATGAAAAAATCTCGAACAAAGAAGCCGTTGACTTGCCGATTAATGGTCCCGGAAACCACAAACTTACCGTTTGTATTAAGCACTATGCCTGAAACGACCGGGTTCGCCATATTAACGATGGGACCGTCTGAATAGAAACACAGTTTACCTATCCCGGCGACTCCAAATCCTTTGTCAAGGTTCCCATTTTCAAGATAACGAACGGCAACAACGCACAAACCGATCCGCGTGCTGATTGTTCCAGAAGCGAGTATTTTGCCGTCAGGCTGCAACGCAAGCGCTGACATTGTATCCAAACTTCGTCCGAGCCGAAGCTGTAACGTCCCATTCTCATCAAAGGACTCGTCGTATGTTCCGTCAACGTTCAAGCGGACAACTTGGATAGACCCCTGGGTGATACCAAGTCGTCCGGCGACCAGTATTCTTTCGTCGGATAGAACTTCGATCTTGACGGGTGCCCCGCATTCGTCCGGCGAATTAAGGCGAAGTTTACCGTCGTTATCAAAGGTGCTGTCCAGTGTGCCGTTCGTATTTAGCCTCGCAAGGCTCTGAAACGCAAAACTCAGCGTCGACGATCCCGCGACAACGATCTTGCCACCGGAAATGCTTAGGTCTGTGGCAATGTCCTCGGAACGGCTTCCACCGGCCGCCTCTTCGATATTGATCACGACTTTTCCATCTTCATCAAAGGAAGTATCTAGGGTTCCGTCGGATAGAAATCTCGCGACTGCGTAGTCAGCTCCATAACCATTACTCAATCTTGTCGAACCCCCGATAACAACGGTGCCGCTCGAATCCAGAGCGACCGCGTTTGCATAGTTCCAACTATTACCTCCGAATGATATCCCGGCCCATCCTGTACCGTTGAAGGTCGCATCCAAAACCCCATTCACGTTTACGCGAGCAACTGCCATCAGGCGAGTAGTTGATCCCGATGTACTTTGAACCGATCCGCTGAGCAAAATCTTTCCATCAGCCTGTAATGTCGCATCCTCAACAAAATTCACCTGATTATTTCCGAGTCGAAACACGTATCTCCCGTTCGACCCAAAAGTCGCGTCCGAACTACCGTCCGAATCTAGCCGTAGCATCACAATGTCGCCGCCGTTGCCGCCCACGGCTATCACCTTTCCGTCGGCTTGTATCAGCGACGCCCGTCCCGAGAAGCCACCCTGATCGAATAATCGGAAACCGGTGCCATTAAAAGTTAGATCCATTTCACCGTTGGCCAGTAATCGCATGACCACCATATGTAGGCGGTTGTAACCTACCTCGTATGCCGAACCTACGATTACAATTCTCCCATCTGATTGAAGCGCGATTGATCTCACACTCTCATCTTGTCCAAATAGAGTCTTGATGACTTTTCCTTGGTCACCAAAGGTCTCGTCAAGCTGACCGTTTGAAAGAAGGCGGACGATCAGCATGCTCGTTGTTTGATTTATTTTGACGTTACCGACAGCAAGGACTTTGCCATCGGACTGATGAACCAAGTCATAAACCCGCTCATTTAGTAGCAGTGCAGTATCAAGATTGTTAGTTATGATTCCCGCATTACCAAACGTGGGATCTAACGAACCGGGGGGGCCTTGGGCAGGGGAAACACAAAAACACAAAAGGGTGACAAATAGGCAGGAGGATGGAAATAGAAGTAAAGATCTCATTTTGAACCTCGTTTCATAAAAGGACTTTTTATTGGGAATAATAACATCATTTTGAGCCACACCCATGGAATACTGTACTCGGTGGCTCGGATGGAACCGTTCTTGGTGCCGACGAATATTATAAATCTAGGGCTAGCGGTAGCCAGAATCTTAATGGGTGAGTTTTGCAAGGATGTTGCGGAATTGGAATGTGGATTGGCGCGGATCGGGTGGGTTGGGGTGATTGGAATGAAATGGATGAAAGGTTGGGGTTGGGAACGTGGTGAAGGGAATCGAGATGATTTCGTCTTGGGCTTAATGATTTTGTCTTTGTAGAAGACTCGACCGATAGTCGAATGCCGAATGAGCGGTTGGTCAGATTGCCGATCAGCGGACCGCGGATGTGCTTTGTCGGAAGCCGTCTGACGTGCTTTGGAGAAAGATGGCTGAAGTGACTTGTTGGAAAGATCGTTTAGCCGCTTTTTGGAAAGTTGTATCTCAGCTAGGTCATTACGCCCAGGGTAGGGGTCGGCAGGCGATTCGGCATCTGTGGTCGCATTCGCGCCGCCCGATTTGACGGACGGACCGCCTCGGTAGTGACTCGATCCGCGAAGGTTAGTGGTCACGGTCGCTTTCTGTCCGTCCAATGCGCCGGCACGAACCGTGGTGCCCAAACTGCGCCGTTTTGACACTAGTCTTCTTCGTCGAACTGATCGAGTTTTCGGTACAGAGTCTTGCGCCCGATGCCGAGCAAGCGAGCTGCGCGCGATTTGTCGCCATCGGTGAACTTAAGTGTCGCGTCGATCACCTGTTTTTCGATCTCATCCATCGTCGCCGGCATCTCAAGGTCGACCATAAACGCTGTGCCGTCTGCAGTTGCGCGGATCCGCTCGACCTTGGAGTGCGAATCAGAACCCGCTGCCATTTCGCTGATCGAATCGGGCAGGTCGTCAAGCTCGATCTGGCGTCCGGAGGCAATGATAACGGCCCTTTCGATAGCATTCTCCAATTCTCGAACGTTGCCGGTCCACTCGTAATTTATCAGCGCCCGAAGCGCATCTTTTGAGATACCCGTGATGTGACGCCCCGTTTTCTCTTTATATCGCTCGAGAAAATGAAATACGAGCGGATGAATGTCCTCCGCGCGTTCGCGAAGCGGCGGCAAAGTTATCGGAAAAACCGAGAGCCGATAGAAAAGGTCGCTTCGGAAAGCTCCCTCTTTTACGGCCTTTTCGAGGTCAATGTTGCTGGCGGCTATGACTCTAACATCAGTCTTTACAACACTATTGCCCCCGACGCGCGTCAGTTCGCCATCCTGCAAAACGCGCAAAAGCCGGACCTGCGCCTGCATTGACATCTCGCCGATCTCATCCAGGAACAGCGTTCCGCCGTCAGCTTCTTCGAATCGACCCTGCCGCTGCGAACGCGCGTCGGTAAAAGCACCCTTCTCATGCCCGAAAAGTTCCGATTCTAGCAGCGTCTCAGGGATCGCACCGCAGTTTATCTTTACGTAAGGCTTGCTTTCGCGGCCAGAATTGAAGTGGATCAAATTGGCGAGCAGCTCTTTCCCGGTGCCGGATTCGCCCTGTATCAAAACGGTAGTTCCTGTATCTGCAACATTTAGGGCAAGCTCGATCGCCCTTCGGATGGAAGGTGCCTGCCCGATTATTTCGCTTTGGCGTTGGTGGAGTTCGCTCTTAAGCCGCATGACCTCAGCAGAAAGCTGATCTCGCTCAAGCGCGGTTCCGACCTGGTCCGCAATGCCTTCGACCAAGGCGATATCGTGATTTTCAAACTGCGTGACCTTACCCCAGACAAACCCGAGCAGCCCGAAGGTTGCTCCGCCAACGCGGACCGGCGAGAGCAAAGCGGCCTTTCCACCCAATGTTTTATTGAATATGAGCCTGATCGCAAGCGGTAATTCTGAATCGGTCAACGATTTCGTTCGCCCATCTCGGATCAGATCCGCGACGGCCGGGAATGTGTCGATGTTAAGCGATCGGCCATGCGACTCGACCATTTTTAACAGTCTTCCGGGCGTAACGCCCTCGGCCGCCTTAAATGTGGCGAGGGATATCCTTTTCCCGGATTGATCAATGACGCCCAAGGCCCCATAATCTGCACCTACCAAGCCGATCGCCCGCTCAAGTGCCCTCGCCGAAACCTCGCTAAAATCAGAGTGGGAATTAAGTGTATTGGCGATTTCGAGCAATGCATTTGTGCGCTTTGTCTCTTGCTCCTGCGCAACGTAAAGCCGCGTGTATTGGTACCCGATCGCCAACTGTTGTGCGATCGACTCCAGAAACTGGACCTCTTCGTCCAACCATTGCCTCGCGGTTGTTGTGTCATGAAGCCCGAGTAGGCCAATTACGGTTCCGCTCAATGAAATAGGGATGATCAAAAGGGATTTCGTCTCAAGCGCCTTTGCGAAGAACTTCAGCGTGGCGTCCTTCGTCTTCGCTATATCATTGATACGAATGGGTTTAGAAATTTCGAACTGCTCGGAAAGGCGCTTTGCGTCAACCGGGATCACGGTTCCCTGGCTCGAAGGGATCTTTTCATCACGGCGCCATTCATGGCTGATCCTAAGTTCTTTGCCCTCAACGAGTTGGAGCACGTCGCAACGGTCAGCCTGCAGCATCCGGCCGATCTCCGAGACCACAACATTCAAAAATCGCTCAATATCGATGCTTGCCGGAAGATCGCGCGCAAGGCGTTCGATTATCGCCTCGCGGGCCTCATGCATTTTGACCTTGCGCTCAAGCGAAAGCGATTGTGGATTGTCGAATTCTATGCGCGTAAGGGCCATGTAAGCGTTGGGTCTCCGTTACAAATAATCTGAAGTTTGGCGGCTAGAATGTCAAGTTGACACACATCTCTGGCACGTGTGTCAAATTACGGCTTTCGGGGAGATGGTTTGGGAGATGGCTTAGGCGGTGCCATCGGAGATGGTTTGATGGTCGGTTTTGGGTTAGGTGGGACCGGCTCGGGTTTTTCATCAGCGGTACCCGAAGTTGAATTTGAGTTGTCGGCCCGGGGATCTTTCGGCAGAACGGTGAAGCTGACACGCTTTCGCCCGGCTTCTGCGCGTTCAAGCAAGTCTACGGCTTCCAGATTGTTCTCGTCCAATTCGATCGCCTTTTTCAATGCCGTCTCGGCTTCGGCGTATTTGGCGAGTTTTATAAGGATCGAGCCTAGTTCGGTCTGATATTCAGTGTCTTCTGGATTTAGCCGCACAGCCTGGCGCAAGGCCTTTGCAGCATCTTCATCGTCATTGAGCTTGTTATATGAACGGCCAAGATTGTAATAGGCCGCATGATCTTCTTTGTTTGCGTCGACCAACTTTTTATATGCTTCGACTGCCTTCTCAAAAGCAACTTCCGATCTTAATTTCTCTTCCTTCTTCTCTTTGTCAGGATCTCCGGGCGGCGGAGTCGGCTCCAAGCTTTCCTTGGCGTTTATCTGGTCACGGAATTCAATGAGCGAATGGGCGATGCCAAGTCGAAAATAAGCATCGGCAAGCTCAGGATCCAACTCCACCGCGCGATTCAAGAGCTCGATCGCCCGTTCGGTATCGCCAGCGTCCAATGCTTTTATGCCATCTGCGAGGGCGGCCTTCGCATCGTTATATTCAGCGAGATCTATTGTACTAACAGGCGTAGTTTCGGAAATTGCCGTATTTACGTCTTCGGCCGGTCCCGAGCAGCCAATGATAATAAAGGCACAAAAAACAGTTGCAAAAGTAAAAACGAAAGAACGCATATTAACAACACCCAAAACCTTGCTTTAACCCGGAGGGAAAATGAATGGCCGACCTGCGAGTAGATGGACGTGAAGGTGAAACACAGTTTGACCACCGTCTGAGTTTGTATTGATCACAACTCTGTATCCATCGTCTGCCACACCCTTCTCTCGGGCGATCCCCGCTGCCTGAAAGAGAAGATGCCCAAGAAGTTCTTTCTGCTCGCCACTTGCCTTATCAAGCGATGCCAAATGTTCCCGCGGAACCACTAATATGTGTATCGGAGCTTGCGGAGAGATATCCTCGAAGGCAACACAAACGTCATCTTCGTAGACTTTAACGGCCGGTATCTCGCCCGCCACAACCTTGCAAAATAAACACTCGTTCATCATCGAATAGGATGATTAAATCATATCTCACGGTGGTAGCTAAAACCGAGAACGCCAAACGTTCAGGCGTTCGATGTCGAATTCTCCGAAATCCGTTTGATATCAGCTCCAACCGAAAGCAGCTTCCGGACGATCGTTTCATATCCCCTATCAATGTGATAAACACGATCGATAACCGTCTCGCCATTGGCGCAGAGCCCGGCTAAGACGAGCGACGCGGACGCACGAAGGTCAGACGCAATTACAGGTGCACCAGTCAGCTGTGTGGGCCCGTTAACCGTCGCCTGATTTCCCGATATGTGAATATCCGCCCCCATTCTAATCAACTCAGAAGCGTGCATAAACCGATTCTCAAATATTGTTTCCGTTATCTTTGAAGTCCCATCAGCCTGGGTCATTATTGCCATGTACTGAGCCTGCATATCGGTCGGAAAATGCGGATGTGGCTCGGTCGTTATGTCCTGTGATACCAATCCTCTAGAACTAGATTGTACAGTCAAAGTGGTGGCATCGACCGCTTCGATCTCTACGCCGACATCGCGAAGTTTTGTGATAACAGCTTCAAGATGGTCAGGCCTACAATTTGCAATTTCCAGTCTGCCATTAGTTATCGCGGCGGCAACCATAAACGTTCCGGTCTCAATACGGTCGGCGATGATAGGATGTTCGGCACCGCCAAGTTCTTCAACGCCAATGATCGTAATGGTCGGCGAGCCGGCACCCGCGACCTTTGCTCCCATTTTGTTCAACAGGTCGGCGAGGTCTTCTATCTCCGGTTCGCAAGCGGCGTTTCTGATCACGCTGGTTCCGGATGCCAAAACGGCCGCCATCATGACGTTCTCGGTTCCGGTCACGGTCACCTTATCAAAATTGATTTCGGCGCCAACGAGACGACCGTTCGGCGCCGTCGCGACGACGTCGCCGGATTCGAGCGAGACTGTGGCCCCGAGCTGTTCGAACGCACGAAGGTGGAGGTCGATCGGACGCGTTCCAATAGCGCATCCGCCGGGCAAACTTACCTTTGCTTTGCCAAACCTCGCAAGCAGGGGACCGAGGGCAAGCACGCTTGCACGCATTGTCTTGACCAATTCGTACGGAGCCTCGAATGTCTGGATATTTTTGGCGTTTACAACGTGAGTACGGAGTTCGGGCGTCAACACGGTCGCTCCGAGGTCTTCGAGCAGCCGCCGCTGGGTGATCAGGTCTTTGACATACGGCACGTTCTTCAGCGTAACCGTCTCAGGCGTTAGCAGCGTTGCCGCCAAACACGGCAACGCAGAATTCTTTGCACCGCTTATCTCGACCCGTCCACTAAGCGGGTTTCCGCCGCGTATAAGAAATTTGTCCATCGCAATTGGTTCTCGTTTTCACCGTAAGCTCTGCTTATGGCATCTAGAACGATATGTTATCACGTGTAGCGAATTATTCTGAACCGCGTATTCGTCGGATCTGGGATATATGCCGCGACTCGTGGAAACCGATCAGTATCAGCCACTCAATAGCAGAAAGGTCGCCGAAGTAAGGGTGCGGGAATTTGTGGCGATTGCCGTCGTATGTTTCAAATCCGGGGCGGAGAACATTTAGCTGCTGCCGCGTCTCGACCATCTTTTCGATCGACTCAGCAATGCTTTGTAGCCCGGTCGGTTTGACCCTATCCGGAGCTTTGTTCTTTTTGGTTTTCAGCGCCTCCGCTCCGGAGATCAGCGAATCGGAGATCAAGATCTTGCCGTCTGAGAGTTCGCCGTTCTTTTCTGCTTCGCCCAGAAGCTTAGAGCAGATACGGAACATTCCATATTCAACGATCTGAACATGTTCGGCACAATGCGCGACGGACCAAACCTCGCCCGCTGGAATCAGACTTTCCCGTTCGGCCTCGACCGTGTTTAAGAGCGTGATCAGTTCTTCACGCGTCGCGTCGTTCGCGGCGTAAATCTCGTTGATGGATGAATAGTTCATTTATTGGATCCCGGCCTCGCGTGGCTGAACCGAAAGGATCAGCCTGTGCCATCTCGCAAAACTCGTCGCATTGTCAGCTTGGTTGAGCATTCGCTTAACAAAAGCCGTTTGAAAATAGAGAATGTCGTCGGCTGGCCACTCGAGTGCAACGATCGGGTTGAATGATGCCAACGTTGATGGGTCCGGCAGCATTCCCGGGCCGCTCGGGACGGGGTTGGCGTTGACGTTAGAGTTGGCATTCGCGTTCACGTTAGTCTCGACTGCCCCGAGCTCTTGCTGCTGAGACTTGTCATACGCCTCCGACGAGATCAGAAGGCTGTTTCGAAGCGGGATCGCGGCCTGCGTCGGAGGCGAACCATCTGCATCGTACAATCGAACCTGAGTATCGTACGCTGCTGCAACCTTTGCCGAATCCGGAGACCACACGGGCCGAACGGCTGTCAGACCGTCATCCAACCGACGTTCACGACCGTTTTTTTCTATCAGACGCGGGCGGCCCACGGGGACAAATGCTTCGCCGCGGCCTTCTGCCCGTTCTTGTAGAAACTGCCACTCACGAACCGTGGCGGCTAAGGCGATAAGGGCGGAACTGTCGGGCGCCCAATTGTAATAGAAATAGATCAGGCCTTCGTTCTGCGTGAGCGGCCTTAAGCCGCTGCCGTTCGCTGCCACTAAATAGATCTGCTCACTTCGGAAAGACAGTACACCGATCGGCGGCGTGGGCGTTGCTGCTACTGTGGGATCCGACTCCGGCGGTGCAGCATTGTTGTTGACCTCACCTTCCGGCACTTCCGAATTTTGGTTCTGGTTGTCGCCTGTCGGCTGTGCCGGCGATTCAGTTGCGACCGGCGGGGGCGCCGACTCGCCGTTTGGCGGCCCGTCAGACGGCGGCTTTTCGCCCTGTGCACCGCGGATCATAGCGACAAAGGCAAGATCTCCCGAATCAGGCGACCAGACGATCGTATCGGGGAAATGGACCGCCATTGTGTCCGGAGTGATCCTATTCAATAAACTCCCGTCCGCAGAATACATATCAAGGCGGAATTCGAGCGGAAGGTCGTCTGCATTATGGTAGATCGCTAGCACGTGCCGCTTGTCCGGCGAAGTGATCGTACGATCCAGAAACTCGTTGGGCCTGTTCTGAACAAAATGATCGTTGACCGCGGGGTTATTATCCTCGACCACGGCTCGCGGGATCTCGGGAGCCGGAACGTCGGCTTCGTACCGATAGTTCATCCGAACCGATGCCACTTCACGGAGTGAAGTAGGCTCAACAGACGTCAACGGCGATGGTGGGTTTTGTTGACACGACAGTGTGCCAAACGCGGCTGATACAACGACCAGGCAAACATTGAGAAAGCGTTTCATAGAAAACCGGAGCGACGATCACTAGTTGAGATCGGTACCCATGTAGGCACGATAGAGCTTCTGTTGAGTAGCCGACGGCGAGTCAACCGGTACGATGCTGTAATTTCCACGGGCATCCGAACCTAGTCGAATAACGATCTCCTCCAGCCGGTCGAATCGAAAGACAGTAAGTTTGATCGAATCGCCCGGCTTTTTATCGCCGATGTAGGAATTAAGGAATGTGTTCGACGCCTTGTATCCGTCAACGGCAACTATCTGGTCGTTAAAGTTCAGGCCTTGCTCGTAGGCGGGGCTTCCCGCAGGAACCGAACGAACGGTCACCACACCATTGGATTCGGCGATATCGGCACCAAGATATGCACGTTTTTCGTTTTCTCTGTCAACATTGAGACGCAGGCCGATGCCTCCTAAGATCGAATTGTAATCGATCTCGTCGCGGCCGCTAACGTATTTTGTAAAAAAATCGTCCAGGCTTTGACCCGCCATTTGTTCGGAAACAGCCTGAAAATCAGAGGGGGTAAAATTACGATCCTTCTTGGAAAACTCATCGTAAAGGTATCGCATTACATCATCCAGCGACCGGGTTCCGTTGGACAAGGTCCGAATACGAATGTCGAGCATCATGCTGACTATCTCGCCTTTGTCGTAATACGATATTTGATTATTGATCGCGTTCTGGTCCTGACGGTAATACTTGATCCATGCGTCTACGCTCGATTCCTCAAGACTGGTCTGAAACCTTCCGGGACGGTTTTGGAGCTGGCCGATCAACGACGCCTTTGTTTCCAGCACTTCTTTATCCGTGACCAGTCCCGCCCGTTGAAGGAGAACACTTTCGTAATAGGCCGTCGTGCCTTCGGCAACCCAGAGGAGCTTGGTGTAATTTTCGTTTTCGTAGTCGAATGGCCCGAGCGTATCCGGCCGAATTCTCTTAACGTTCCACAAATGAAAGTACTCATGGGCAACCAGGTTTAGAAATGCGATGTACTGCGACCGAGGTTTAAATCCGAACCGATTCCACTGGAGCGCTGTCGAATTCAGATGTTCGAGCCCTCCGCGGCCGCGGAGATTGAGGATGATCAAGTAATCTTGAGTCGGGAGGTCACCGAATATCTTGACAGCTTCGTCACCGATCTTGGCGGTGTCTATCGCGATCTGGTCAAGGTCATAGTTGCCTTCGCCTGTGACCACCAGCCGGTGAGGGACGTTGCCGACCATGAAGTTTTTCTCTTTGAAATCACTAACCTCAAACGGCGAATCGAAAAGGATATCAAAATTTGGGGCTCGGTAGGTGTTCTTGCGACCCGCTACTACGGGCAATCCGGTTGCGACTTTCCAATTGCGATAGGGAATTACCTCAAGGGTGGATGGTGCATTGATGCGGCCCGCCGGATACATCAGCAGAGCGGCATTGTTCCAAAAGGCATGTTCGCTATTCAATTCGTTTGTGCGGACGGTCAATTCGTTTGAATAGACGCGATATGTCGCGACGATCTCACTGACTCCCTTGGAATCGATCTTCCACGTATTCTTGTTCACCTTCTCCCAATTCAACGCTCGGCCGGCCGCATCTTTGACAGAAAAATCCTGTACATGGCGCGCATATTCGCGAATAAGGTAACTGCCCGGCGTCCAAACGGCCATTTTCAGGTCGGTCACGGGCGTCTTAGTGTCAGGGCGAAGCCGCATCTCAACCTCCAGGAGGTGCGTCCACGGTGCAGGCATTGAGACACGATAACGAATGTCAGCGGAGTCTTGGTGAGCAATAACGGCTCGTTTATTCGCTTTGGTCATATCCTTCGGCCTAGCCGGAGATTCCTGGATCATAAAAAAGCTGAGTGCCAAAAGAGTTATAAGAAAACGGAATTGCTTGAATGTAGATATCATGCCGAGACATTGCTCCTCACTTTTGTGATCTGTGCTAGCGTTATTCTACTATGAAGATTGTCGTTTCATAAATATCAGCAGAATGCGGCGAACGACGAAGCTAGACAGAATGGCCAAAACAGAAAAAAGCGACAAATTCTTTACGCCGCCTTTGATCATCATCTATGTCACGGTTTTTATTGACCTGATCGGGTTCGGCATGGTGATCCCTATCCTGCCGTTTTATGCAAACACCTCGCCATTTAACGCTACGCCGTTTCAGATCGGACTTCTTTTTGCGATCTACTCATGGATGCAGTTCTTCTTCTCGCCGGTACTCGGGCGGCTCTCGGACCAATATGGCCGGCGTCCGATACTCTTTATCAGCTTGCTAGGCTCGGCGGTAGGTTATTTCGTTATTGGGTTCGCGGAAACGCTTACTCTGGTTTTTATAGGGCGAGTGATCGGAGGAATTACCGGGGCAAATATTTCCACGGCGCAGGCCTATATCGCGGACGTTACCACGAAAGAAAATCGCGCCCGGGGAATGGGGATCTTTGGAGCAATGTTTGGCCTGGGTTTTATTCTCGGACCCGCTATTGCAGGAATATTAAGTAAGTACGGGGTCCACGTCCCGTTCTATTTCGCAGCCGGGCTTTCTCTGGTCAATGCAATTGCTCTGTATTACATCCTGCCGGAATCGCTGAAGCACCGGTCGACACATGAGGAGAGGGCAAAGCGGCCGAACCGGGTGGTCGAGCTGATCGGTTCCTTAAGTGAAAAACGCTTCGGCACTATAAATCTACTCTATTTTCTTCTGGTAACGTCTTTCTCGATAATGACTTACGCGTTCGTGTTGTACACCGCCTACCGATTTGGCTACAACGCGGAACAGAATGGATATCTCTTTGCGTTTGTCGGATTGATCGCGATCATTGGGCAGGGATTTCTGTTCGGAAAGTTAGTTGCAAGGTTTGGCGAAGAGCTTCTGACCGCCGTCGGGTGCTTGATGATGGCGATCAGTCTCGCGGCGATTCCTTTCCTGGGACCGGAATCGGGCGGGCTGGCAGGATTATTAGTTGGATGCACGGTGCTGTCGCTTGGCAATGCTTTTGCCTCGCCCGCCCTTACAAGCCTCGTGTCGAAGATCACTGACGACGACAAACAGGGAAGCGCGTTAGGGGTAATGCAGTCCGGAGCGAGTCTGGCCCGCGCGATCGGGCCGATGATCGGCGGGGTAATGCTAAACAACGCGCTAGACGCAGTTGATGACAGTACGATCACCAGAACATTCTGGACCGCCGCAGCAATAATGCTGGTCGCATTTGCAACCGCTGTATACGCTCTGAGAGAGTTTCGCAATACCGATCGTGCGGCGAGCTAACTCACTTTACGCTGAAGATGACTATCTGCGGCGGGTATCGCCAGACGGAATGTCGCACCTTTCTGGTCTTCGCTGAAAGCTTCGATCGTGCCGGCGTGTTCCTGCACTATGCCGTAGGTTACGGCGAGCCCGAGGCCGGTACCATTTCCGACGCCCTTCGTGGTAAAGAACGGATCAAAGATCTTTTTCAGGTTCTCCTGTGAAATCCCTTCGCCAGAGTCAGCAACCTCGATCTTAACCTCTCCGGCGTGGATCGATGTTGTAAGAATAATCGCACCTCCGCCGACCATTGCATCGCGAGCATTCAGGATCAGATTCGTAAATACTTGCTGAAGCTTTCCGCTATTTCCCAAGACCCGCGGCGGAGCCTCGGCATAGTCTTTCTGAATCACAATATTTGAACGGCGCAGCTGCGGCTCAAGAAGCTGGAGCGTATCATCGAGAAGTTTGTTTACATCGATCTCAGACCATTCGATCGCATTGCCTGTCCGCGAAAAGTTCAAAAGGTTACCGACAATGTTCGTGGCTCGGTCTGTCTGTCGCTGCATCTTTAACAGCAGTGTATGTTTAGGGTCGGTCTCGGGGATCATGCCTAGCAGCATCTGCGTATAGCTCGACACGCCTGTAAGCGGCGTGTTTACTTCGTGAGCAACGCCTGCGGCCAAGAGTCCGATACTCGAAAGCTTTTCGCTCTGTTGAAGCGTTTCCTCAAGCTTGATCCGCGACGTGACGTTCTCGAGGACGATTATCGCACCTGTCTGGCCGCTCGACGGCGAAAGAAGCGGTGCAACGGCTACGTTGAGGATCAGCGACTTACCTGTTGAATCATAGGCGTGAAGCTTGTATGCATTCCTTATCTCGGTCAATCGCCATCTTGAACGGCCGAGAATTGTATTTATATTTTGAGCGAAGCTTTCATCGAAAACCTCATCGACCAATTTGCCTACGGTCTCATGCCGTGACATCTGCATTAGGCCTTCAAACGTCGAATTACAACGCGTGATGCGACCGTCGACGTCTACGGCGAGGAGGCCGACATTCACTGATTCGACGATCGACTCATTGAAGTCTTTGAGGAGTGCTAGTTCTTCAGTCTGTTCTTGCTGCTCCTGATAAAGCCGGCTGTTCTCAACAGCGACCGCGATGTAGCCAGAGACAGTCCTGAGAATCTCAAGATCTTCGGAAGTTAGAAGCGAGCCGTCGCTGGCACGTCCAAGCCCGATGACGGCGACCATTTTGCTGCGAACAACGCAGGGAACAAAATAATGGAGCTCCTGCCGAACGCCGATCGGTCCGTTACCGTTGCCATTCGCACGCTCAGGATCGTGCATTTCTATCTGATCGGCACGAACGATTCCATTTTCGGATGATTTTTGACGAATCATCTGCTTGAAGTCCGAGGGGACGTGATAGTTATCACTCAGACCGACCGACTGAGCGATCCTATATTGCCCGTCCTCGGTTTCGATGAAAACCGCAACCTTTTCGACGTCGAGCACTTGTATCAACCGTTCCGTAAGAGCCGTCAACAAAGGATCCATTGCTGTAGTTGCTGATAAAGTTCGTCCAAAATCGAGTAGTCCCTGGCGAAGGTCGTAGCGTTCCCCGTAGAAATATCGATTCGCTCGTTCCTGAAGGAAGTTTTTCAATGGCTCTGAAAGCATTACGATCGCAGCCATTGCAACGATCGCGATTACTACCCGCAGCGTTATTTCGGTTCGGGTTAGGTTATCCCCCACCGCGAGAAATACAAGCCCGAGAGCCACTGCGCCGATCATCATCGCGATCGCCACGGTGGTTAATGCGTAAACGACCGCACGCCGAACTACCACATCGACGTCCATCAAACGGTACCGCACAACCGAGTGTCCAAAACTCAACGGTATAAGGGCAAGCGGCAGAGTCGTGAGAGCGACCGTGAGCGTATCATCCGGCAAATATACGAATAGGCGAGCGATCTGTAGACTTAATATCGGTAATATCGATACGATAGTTCCCCACATTGCCCATTTCAGTCGTTGACGAACCAGTGCCTGATTGTTCGTAAGGAATCGCCACAAAAGAATACCTGCCCCAATAGTGATTCCGGCTACGAAATGTACGAGCAAACTCCAGTTAAGGAGAGGGAAGAATTTTATGGAGACCGCAAAATTAATAAATGATACGGCAGAGGATTCAGGCAGAAAGAACGGAACTATTGCAAAGAAAAGATGCCCCGCAATAAGCACAGCAGCCGGAAGGTATATCAAAAAAGTCTTCCACCGTGCCTCATCAAATACTTCACTTCTTACCGGATAACGAAAACAGAAATGAACAAATAACGGGACAAAAACGGCGAACGCAATCGAATCAATCAACTGGACGGCGAGGTCAAAATCCTGACCGCTTCCGATGGGACTATAAAGATGGAAAACGAAAGCAGCTAGACAAAACGACGAAAAGTGGAGAACGAACGGTAAACGGCTGCCTTGTTTGAACAGGACGAAAAGGCCGACGCCTAACCACACAATGCCGACAATTGCCAGAAAAATAATCGACGGCGACCAGCGGGGGGCTGAGTCGATATTTCGAAGGTCTGCAAAGTATCTGTTGTTGTCGAAAGAGTAAGAGCTCTTCTCAAAGAAATAGGTAAGGCTGCCTCCAACTCCAGCAGCATCGAGATACATGGGGATGTCGGCCGACGATACGACTTCATCAAAAGCATCTCCATCGAGACTTATGGAGAGCAGCTTATCCCCAGTAGATATTCCTGCTCTTGCAGCAGCGCCCGCCTGGTCTACTTTTTTGGCGTATACGCCGTCTGATCGTTGAACCCACAGAACTCCATCGTTTGGCGGCAAATGATGGGACGCTCGTTGTGACAGGTTTAGGGCACCGCCAACTATGAAAAGTACGGTTATAACCAGCCATATCAGGCTCCAGCTTGTAAGTACCTTCGATTTCATCGAATGCGGACGGTCGAAGTTAAACTGTTTCAACGCAATCAGTGTTCCACACGACCTGAAAGTCGAATCTGATGCCCTACGCTCATTAAGTCGACAACTTGCTTGGTCTTTCCTAGTTCAGACAAACGTTTTGAATTCAGATTTTTGCTTGTTAATCCAAGATTTCGGACAAAAAAATCACCGCTTGAACTCATCGAGCAGCGGCAATAAAAGAGTCGCAGGTTTTTGAACCAAATACTAAAACCTAACAAGGATGCCGCCTCTCAGCATGCGGCGTTGTCCGGACCAACGAACCTGCCCAGTTTCAGAGATCGCTTCAGCATGAAAGTCAAAGAGATTCCGAGCGTCGAATATCGCTTCGGCTCGGAACGGCAAACCTAGTGTCGGCAACGACTGCGTGACCAAGATGCTGAGGCTAGGATCATAGATCGCTAAACGGCCGCGAAACGGGTCAATAGCAAAAACAGTTGCATCCGGTGAAAGCCGAAAAACCGTACTCACGGTTGTGCCGGTGTCGAAATCTGCGTCAAATTGGCCGAATACAGTCTGAAAAACGTCTTGTTTGAAAAGGGATTCGGGATCACTTAGACGTTCTGCGGAAAGCTGCTGGCCGATTCCAACACTATATCCACCAGCAGCTGAGAAACGGCTGCCGATACGACGTGTGTATACTACACGCAGTCCGTGGCTGCCGCCCGACTGGCTACCAATGAACTCAGTGTATCCCGTTCCTGCCGTATCAACGGGGAGAGACACCAGGCCAAGGCCGCGATTCAGGGTAGTGTCAAAAAATGCATTGGCCTCTAGATTAGATCGGTTATCCAGGACCCGTTCGATACCAAATTCAAACCGAGTGCTCTTCGCCATTCGCGGAGAACCTTCCTCTACGACTAGATCTTCGATCGATGCTGGTTCACGAAAGCGAACGCTCCTACCTTCGAAGGATATCTCCCTTGCCCAAGTCCTTTCTTCCGTATCAGTGGTATAAGCGGAGCGGAAGCGGGTTTTCGAATCTATATCGTACTGCAGGCCAAGTCGAGGCGAAAAAGAACTATCATCACCCGCACCAAGGAACCTAGAATAGTCAACACCATAGACTAGGATCAAGCCTTCGCTAACACGCCATTCGTCCGAAGCTTGCAGTGTAAGCTGGCCGAGTCGCTGATTGTTTTTTCCCACATCAACGTTGCCGAATGAACCGATTGATGCACGAAATCTCAGTTGGTGAGCGTCGGTCGGTACCAGTCTCAATTGAGAGTCGACCCGTTGGGCCGAATTAGCTCCCGCGGCTGCCTGAACTGCGATCAAAAGGTCAGATCGATCGTCTAGTTGCAGAAACGTCGCATAATTAATCCCAAGCGACGACCCTCCTTCTTGCGCGGTAAATGTTGTTTCGACAACAGATTGACCCGGCCCGGCGGACCGGCGATCATCAGCGGCTTCTGCAAGCGATTCATCGATCGGGG
>JBBQTV010000040.1:0-20736 GCA_038212935.1 Pyrinomonadales bacterium
ACATAGCAAAGTGATCGGTTTTACCGCCGTTTCGCACAATGCGGAGTTTTATGCAGCCGGGCGACTCTTCCGCAATCCGGACGGCACCCAAAGCAAGCTCAATGGGCCTGCTGACGTTCCCACGCGGATCGCCGAGTCAGACGGCCGGCCGTTATTGATACTCACCCGCCCCGATCTGTTCAAGCATTTAGAGGACGCGCGGGAATTCGAGATCGAACAGATCGCCGACAATGGCGAACTGATCATCGCCGCAGCCACCCGGAGATAAACGTCACTCCGCGGCACGCCGGAGGCGGTCCATCAGGGCCGCTCCGATACCCGCCTCGTTCACCGATTGGCAGTAGATCAACTTTATGCCCGCCCGATCACATTCGCGGAAGAATTCGAAGACCGAGCTCGCATATTCTTCGGCCGATCGACAAACGCGGACCAGCTTGAAGTTGCCCGCGGGAGCGTCGATCCCGATAAAAGCAGCATTGGAAGCATCCGGAATTTCCCGCGGATCTTCCACGATCTTGACGCGGGCCTGCGGAGAATAATGCCGATGTTTCAGGCCGGGACTTCTGGGAGCATCGTCGCCGGGCGGGGCAAGAATGATATTTGGAACGACCGAGCGGAGTTCTTCGATAGAGACCGCACCCGGCCGCAGAAGCCGCGGAACTTCGGAAGTGCAGTCCACGACCGTGGATTCGAGCCCGATCATTGTGGGTTCGCCTTTCAGGATGCCGTCGATCTTTCCTGACAGATCTTCCGCGACCGCCGAAAATGTTGTCGGGCTCGGGCGGCCTGAGATATTTGCCGACGGAGCTACCAGCGGAGTTCCCGCGGCTTTTATCAATTCCTGTGCGAGCGGATTCGACGGCATACGGAAGGCGATGGTTTCCAGCCCGCATGTAGCGGCTTCGGCAACGCGTCCGGTTCCCATGGCAACTATCGTCAGCGGCCCGGGAAAGAACTTTTCGATCAACAAGCGAGCGTCGCTGCTCAATTCGCGGGCGATCTCGGCTATCTGCCCGGCATCGCCGACGTGAACTATCAGAGGATTATCCGCCGGCCTTCCCTTTGCGGCAAAGATCTTTTTCACCGCGCCGCTGTCAAAGGCATTCGCCCCCAGCCCATAGACCGTCTCCGTAGGAAACGCGACCACTCCGCCGCCGCGAATTAGCTCCGCCGCCGCTCCGATATCTTCCGTAACCAAAGTCTTCACACCCAAAGTTTCCGCTAAATCAGGCAGAAACGCGAGTATCAATGAGCGTCGAAGGTCACTTTTTCTTTTTTTGTGTTTCGTGGTAAAAGTTTTCAAGAATATTTTCCCGAATAGACTGGAAAGGATCAAAAATGGCGTTACCAGAATTCAAGACGCTTGACGTTAATGTCGATATATCCGCCGACGCTTTTGCTGATGAATGCCGGTCTCCAGGACGGCAAGCCGCTCCCGATCTTGCCAAAGCGGCGAGGATATTAGGGTATCGCAGTGAAATTTAGAAATTAATCCGATCAGAGGACAACCACATGTCTGAACCAAGGAAGCGAGTTGATAATGGATATCCGTTCAAAACGGGTCACTGGCAAGAGTGGTCGAGCAAGGAACGGCTCGACTGGGCGATCAATCTGCGGGACAAGACCCGCGACGAATACAAAGACACATTAGAGATCTCAGACGAAGAGATCGTCGGATTGTCGGCAGATGTTGAATATTTGGAAAAGGTCTATCTGCATCAGGAATTTGCCGCTGCTCAAACGGCCGCACAGCAAGCTCCGACGCCGCGTGAATCCGCGAAGATGCTCGGCGAACTGATCGACGACGTTTGCGCGAACAATTACTACAAGGCCCGCCGCATAGGGTTCACCGACGCTGACATTGAAAAGATGAGGGCAGACGCGGACAAATATCTCGCCGATATCGAGGAATGGGAACAAAAGCAGACGGCCCAGAACATTCTCGGTTTTGATCCGCCGAAACAAAAACCGGTGCAGGACATGACAAAAAGCGACGATGTGCTTGATAGCGAGACGCTGGGCATCTTACGGGCATTTGGCGATATAGATATTTCGAAGCTGCTTGCCGCTCGCGACGATGCAGAGGCCGCTCACCGTGAGTTCCAGGCTTTGATCCCTCAGCTCGAGGCCAAAGCCGCTAAAGACCCGGTCTTTGCCAAATGGTTCGAAGAATTCCGGGCTGAACAGGAAAGACTCCTCCGCTGGGACGACACGCTCGGCGACGACGACGAATAGGCATGAAACTTCCAAATACTGAACGCGGTTTCCCGGCAGGCGAGCCGAACGAAAGCTGGACAAAACAACAGTTCCTCGACCTCTTGCGGTATCAGCTAAAGAATCTTCTGGCCGACGACGGAAAGATCCGTAAAGCCGTCGAAGCCACCGACGCCGATATTCAGGAGATAAAAGCCGACATCGCAAAACTCGAAAGACAGATCTTTCTAGAAAAAGTAAAGCTCAACTAACCCGCCCCCGCCCCGGGCCGCAAAATTTGGTAAATTTGTATGATTTTAAGACAAAAAGAAGCCATTTGTTCCATTTTGCCCCACTCAGAATCATTCTGAGAACTTAATAACTCACTCTGAGAACTTCATAACTCATTTTGAGAACTTCATTTCTCATTCCGAGAACTTCATTTCTCATTCCGAGAACTTCATAATTCATTCCGAGAACTTCAGAAACCGTTCCGAGAACTTAATAACTCATCCTGATAACTTCATAACTCATTCTGAGAACTTCATAACTCATTCCGAGAACTTCAAGAATGATTTCTGAGATCGCATAATACATTTCCACAACTTAGCAGCCGATCTCGGAAAATGAGGTTATACTGTCACAGAATTAACAGGGCCGCGTTTGTTCGAGAGTCGCAGAAACGCAGACCTCACACCAGTTTTAGCCTACGGCTTCCCGATTTAGGTGATGATTATTAAAAGTAAAGAGGGTCTGAACATTCTTAAATTGACAGATGGTTCTGAAACTCTGTTCATGGACTCGTCAAGGATCGATGACTGTATCAATTATTTGTACGAGCATAAACTAAGGAGAATCTCAATAAATCCCTTCCAAGGTTACAGTTCGGATAATCTCGACTTTCTTTCTCGGCTAGAGGATTATCTAGAAGGCATTACTGTTCTCGATGATCGTTATGACTATCGACCTCTTAACCGGCTGCATAAACTAAAGTCACTAGGTTTTGTTGACAATAGGAGAGATACGATCGATCTTTCAAACTTTCCAAAACTTGAAAGTTTGGCGTGCGACTATTCCAAACGTCTGCTTTCGCTTGAGGGTTGTGAGCGATTGCAAGACCTGACACTGAGCGGCTATAAATCACCAGACAAGACTCTAAAACAGTTCCCAGATCTACGGTCGCTGAAAATTTTCAGCCTATTCCAATCTAATATTACTTCTCTTGACGGCATTGGGAAATTATTATCATTACAAGAAATAGCACTTTATAGGTTATCCCGATTGGAAGATATTTCGGCCATCACAGATTTAAGCAAAACTCTGATAAAAATCGAATTGGATGTGTGTAAGCGGATTACCAACTACGATATTCTAGCTGAGCTAAAAAAGATGGAGACGCTGATAATTAGTAATTCAGGGGCGATTCCTTCTTTGTCATTTATCAAGCAGATGCCGAAGCTGAATTTCCTCAGTTTTGTTGGAACGAATATACTTGACGGCGACCTTTCACCAACAATCGGACTAGGCTATGTGGGGTTCGAAAACAAAAAACATTACTCGCATACTTTTGACGAGATTTCTAGGTTCAGTCCAAACAGTGATGAAAACATTCTCGGGTGTTTCATTTCCGGGGCTGCCAATTATTCGGACGAAGACCCGGTGATCGCCGAGCGCCGGACCGAAAAGAGTGAGTTATTTAGAACCTATATTTGGGGAGAGTTGGGTATTCGCAACTCCTTGAAAAAATTAAAACGTAGCGATTATGGCAACGATCTGAAGCTCGCCTTATTTCAATTCTACGTTCTTCCGCTGCTTGAAGAGCTAACCTATCTGAAAGAGATCGAGCGTTACCGATCAAAGGAAAGGTCCATTGGGATTCCTATCATCATTCACGACGAGAATTTCTTCAATCGATCTGATCTCGAACGTCGACAATTCCTAAAGGATGAGATCCTTGAAAAGCTCGATCTGCTTGCCAAAGTTGTAAAGCGAAACAAGCTTGATACCAACATCGCTCTCCTAAAAGCTGATGTCGATCGGATACTGTCGTAGCGGAATTCTATATTGTTTGAGCCGACATTTGTCCTGTCGTTTCGACGAAAAACTGTTTCCCTCATATACTTGGGGGACGTTGGATTATGCAAGGGAAGATACGAGTTGCGAGCGGGCAGGGGTTTTGGGCCATATTTTGATGGCGCCCGTGGATCAGGTTCGGTGCGGGCCGATCGATTACCTGATGCTGGATTATCTGTAAACTGGTCTCAAGACTGCGAATTCGCGATATTAGCAAGGTCTGTTTTCACAACCTGATCGCGGGCGTAAATGAGTTGCGGTCGGTTGAAACTTACGGCGTTTATTCGCCGGAATATGCCGTAACTATCTTTTAGGTCCCGAACACAGGCTTTTCATCTCCTTTCCTGTGTTCCGCCGGAACGACTCTGGCCAGCGTTCCGGCATTTTTGCGCCTGCGGAAAGGATCCGAAATCCTGACATACGCGTTGGAGAGGCCGGGCCTTTTGATTTTTTCGGTCCAGGACTTACGATTGAATATGTGACCATCGCCGAAAAGCTGAAAGATCTGACCACGGGCCCGGGCATTTATATCCATAAGAATGCCGCCGGAAAGATCATCTACGTCGGCAAGGCGAAGAATCTGCGAAACCGTGTTCGGTCCTACTTTCAGGCAAGCAAAGCGGTCGATTACAAGACGCGGCAGCTCAAGAAGCTGATCGCGGATTTTGAATACATCGTCGTTGATAACGAGGTAGAAGCTCTCGTCCTGGAATCGAACCTGATCAAAAAGCATAAACCTCGCTTCAATGTGATGCTGAAGGATGACAAGCAGTATCCGCACCTGAAGCTTACGAACGAACCTTTTCCGAAGGTTGTCATCACCCGCAAATTCACCCGCGACGGCTCGCATTATTACGGGCCTTTTCTGCCGACCGTTCTTGCCCGCAAGACACTGAATCTGGTCAACCGTGCGTTCCAGCTTCGCACCTGTGATATAGAGATCGACGGCAAGTTGCCGCGGCCGTGTCTGGAATATCACCTGAAACGCTGTCTCGGCCCGTGTGTAAAGGAACTTTGCACGCAAAACGAATATCAGGAGGCGGCCCGCGACGTGAAGACCCTGCTGGACGGCAAGAACAAGGAACTTGCCTCCGAGCTCGAACAGCGGATGTGGAAGTTTGCCGAAGAGAATAAATTTGAACTCGCGGCAAAGTACCGCGACCTTCACCGGACGGTTCTGGCTCTCGGCGACCAGCAGAAAATGGCGACGACCGCCGATCGTGATGTGGATATCTTCGGCTATTATCGCGAAGAGCAAAGATTGGCTCTCCAGCTTTTTACCATGCGCGAGGGGCGGATCGTCGGCCGCCGCGAATTCTTTTGGGAAGACATTGCCGAAGGCGACGAATTCGATCCTGCTGAGTTTCTAAGCAATGTGTTGGTCCAATATTACTCGACCGACTACGTTCCGCTGGAGATACATGTCCCGAACGACTTTTATGACCGAGCAACTCTCGAACAGCTTTTGACAGAACGCCGCGGCAGACGCGTCAAGATCCTGGACCCGCGAAGAGGCAAGAAGCGGGAGCTGATCACTTTGGTAGAGAATAACGCCAAGATCGCATTCGAACAGCGATTCCGCGTGCTGAGGCCCGACAGCCAGAAGGTTCTCTCGGAGCTGCAGGAGATACTGGAATTGTCCTATTTTCCTGAGCGGATCGAATCTTTTGATATCTCAAACATCTCCGGAGCGGAGAACGTGGCGGGCATAGTCGTCTTTGAGAACGGCAAACCTGCCCGGGCGGCCTATCGGAGGTTCATTATCAGATCTGTCGAAGGGGCGAACGATTTTGCATCGATGAACGAAGCTGTTTTTCGGCGTTATAAGCGGATAATGGACGAAGGCGGGCGTCTGCCGGAGCTGATATTTATTGACGGCGGGAAAGGGCAGCTTTCGGCGGCCGCGGCCGCGATGCAGGCCCTCGACCTGGAACAGATTATGCTCGTCGGCCTGGTCAAGCCGCCCAAGCGGCACAACGAGATATCTCACCTTTTGATCTACGGACGCGAAAATCAACCGATCCCATTCGACCGAAACTCGCTGGCCTTTCGCCTGATCCTGCAGATCCGCGAAGAGACTCACAAGACAGCGCTCGAATTTCACCGCAAGCGGCGAGAGAAGCGGGACTTTACCTCAGAACTCTCGGATATTCCCGGCATCGGCAATAAGCGGAAGTTGAGCCTCCTGCGAAATTTCGGGTCGATCGAACGAATAGCAAAGGCATCTATCGAAGAGCTCAAGCCTTTCGTCGGACAAAAAGCGGCCACGGAGATCGTCACCCATTTTGAAAAACAACGCAGCCTTGCCCCGCCGGAATGAGCTAGGGCTCGTCGCATTCTTCCGCGATCGAAGCGAATAGCTTTCGGAATTCTTTCTCGAGCTCCATCGTATCGTCGGCGAACGCGGGGCCGTCCCGCATCACGGCGTTGGCACAGTTCCACCAGCCGAATGCCATGGTCTCTACCAGGGCGAATTTGAACCTGTCGGGCGACTTCAGCTGCTGATCAAATCTTTGCTGCAGCCTTTCCGGTGAAGCGTTTCTACTCTGTGAATCAAGATTGACCTCTCGCCAAACCCGTAGAAGTTCGTCGCCGCCCGCCGCCAGAGGGCCGGCATACTTTGCCTTACATTCAGTCGCTCCATTGTAATCGGCAATAACGCCAGGCTTCGTGTAAGCCGTCATTGTCGTCCGCGAAAGTTTGTAGATCTCATCGAGCTCCTGCAGTTTTCTCTCCCGGACGGCCTTCCAGAAAGGCGTGTCGACGATCTTCATCGATTCCAGCGACTCGCGGGCAGTTTTATATTTCTGTTCGAGGTCCGCGATGTCCAATTGATCGATCTCCTCATACTTCCAAACCGTCGCATGCGGCAGCGACTGGCCTTCGCCCGGCAAAAAGAGCTTTGCCGTATTCCGAAGCTGCTCCTCGGAATACTTACGCGTATCGTACGAACCCGTGAACCGGCAAAGGACATCGTCCCATACAAATGTCCGCATCTGCCCCTGCGAAATAGCCGGCAAAACCAACAGAACGAACGCCAAAAAAAGCTTTGATCTCATCATCACGATCCTTCTCGCTGTCTAAAGTTCTAATTCAATTAATCCGAAATCAATTCGGCACTTGTAATGGACGGTCGCAGATGCCGGATTTTGCACGGCAGCTTCTACGCATTGAATCCACCGATCGCCGACTCGGACGCCGAGTCCTTTGGATTGATAATGGCGACTGCCCTATCGATCTCTTCAGGTGAACCAAGCAAAACAAGTGTGTCACCTGTCGAAAGCCTGTACTTGGCTCCCGGACTGATCTTGGTTTCGCCTCCGCGTTGGATCGCGATCACAGTTGCGCCTGACGTGCCTCGTATATTCAACTCGCCGAGGGTCTTTCCGACCGTTGGCGAGGCCGATTCGACAGCAATGCTTTCCGTGCTTGCTGCGTCGAGGAAGATATCGAGGTCCTCGACAATCTCCGGCTCTATGTCCTTTCGGCGAAGCATTTCGTAGCCTGCTTTTCGCACCCGTCGAACCTGATGCTCGATTACGTTTTTAGCAAAACCGTATCGCGAGAGAACGCGAGAGAATATCTCGATGCTCGTCTCGAATTCCTCTGGAATGACCTCGTTTGCTCCCAGGTTGAACAGCTCCGTGATCTCGGTCACATATCGTGTTCGGACGATGATGTGCAGATCTTCGTTCATGTGCCTGGCCTGTTTGACGGAAAGCCGGGCAGAGTTTGGGTCGGACATTGCCAAGACCAGGGCTGATGCGCTTTCTACGCCGGCGTGCTTGAGAACTTCGCGTCTCGTAGCGTCGCCAAAGTTGATCTTCTCGCCTTCTTCTCTAGCTGATTTCACTGCTTCGGCGTTGAGTTCCAGAACAATGTACGGTACGTTGACGGCCCGCAGGACTCGCGACAGGTTCCGTCCATTGAGCCCGTAGCCAACTATTATTACGTGTTTGCTCAGATCGCCGCTTGAGGTGATGTGGGCATCGTCGGCCTCGGCATTCTCAACGCCGCTGAATCTGCCGTCCTTCAGTAGTCGTTGAGCCAACATACCGAGCTTGGGCGCATAGAGGATAAGGAAAGGCGTCGCGATCATCGTAATTATCGATGCTGCCAGAAAAGTTTGATAATCCGTGTCGGAGAGAAGATCATTACCCCGCCCGGTTTTCGCCAGAACAAAGGAGAATTCGCCGATCTGAGCCAAACCGACAGCCGCGGTCACGGCTACACGCTGAGAGTTGCCGAGCAGTTTGACGATTCCCCAAATGATCAAAGCTTTGCCGATCATTAGGCCCACCACCAGCAAAGCGATGTTGCCGAGATTGCTTACGAAAGCATTCAGGGAGAGGAGCATCCCGATCGAGACGAAAAACAAACTGTTGAAGACGTCTCTGAAGGGCAGGATTTCCGAGGTGGCCTGATGATTGAAATCAGTGTCCGCTAAAACTACTCCGGCTATGAATGCACCAAGTGCCAGTGACAATCCGAACTGCATGGTCACCCAGGAAAGCCCCAGACATAGTAAGACTATCGTCAGCAAGAAGACCTCGGTACTCCGCATTCTAACTACCTGCTTGAGAAACGCTGGGATCGTAAGCCAGGCAACGACGACGATGACAACAAGTGCTGCCAGCGACGTGCCGAGCTTTAGCAGTACCGCCGAGAATGCTACATCTCCTTGCCCACCGAGTATCGGGATCGCGAGCAGCATCAGCACGATGCTTATGTCCTGAAACAACAAGATACCTACGCCCACGCGGCCGTGCGGAGAATCTACCTCCAACCTGTCAACGTAGCTTTTTAAGACGATGGCCGTGCTCGACATGGCGATAAGAAATCCAAAGAACACTGACTGAGCAATACCACGGCCGATACTGGTTGAGATTGCCGCCGTAACTAAGATCGTGATGCCGACCTGAAGGCCGCCGCCGATCAAAACGAGGCTCTTCATTTCTTTCAGCTTGCGGATGGAAAACTCAAGTCCGATAGTAAAAAGCAGAAGCATCACGCCGATCTCGGCCAAAAGTTCTATCCCCTCCAACTCCTTTACGAAACCAAGCCCGTATGGGCCGATCGCGATCCCGGTCAGCATCAATCCGACGAGAAGCGGGAGTTTCAGTCGCAAACATAGATAGGCCACCGGCAATGCGGCCAGGATTATGATCAGCAGGTCGTTGAACAACTGTGGAGTGTGCATCGGGTTTTACTGAATGATATAACACATTCTAAGGCGCGTCATAGTATTTTGATTTTCAGGCAGATTGGGTAACAATAAGGTCGTTTTCAAACACCTTTAGACATTAGGAGGATATCGAATGAAATTGATCTTTGGATCAGGAATATTGATCTTTGCGATGACGTTTTGCAACCTTGGTGAACGCCTGCAACAGCTACAGGGCTCGTCGGGTTCAGACACAGGAACTTCGTCGAACTCGTCGCCAACAACATCGACCGACGGCACCGAGGTAGAACGTGCCGAAATGACATCCGCGCAGCGAACGATCGCCGACAGCAGCAGCGACGTTATGTGGGACGAGCAAGGAATTTCCTGGAAGCTTCCTGACGGCTGGAAGAAAATGGATGTGCGCAAGGAGTCTTTTAATTACGGCTCGCCGGCAACAGGATTTCTGATCGGGACAATCTCAACGATGCCCGCGAGCTTTCCGGCGGAGAGTAGCATCAACGCAACCTATGAAAGCTCGCTCGAACAACTAAAGCAGGGTAAATATGAGGCCGCCCGCTGGCTTGAGATCGACGGCGTGAAAGGTGTTGAGTGGGTCGAAGCTATGCCGGAGGACAAAGATGGGCCGCGGCGGCATCAGTGGATCGGCTTTAGGAACTATCAGGGCCAGAATCAACAATTGAACATAATGGTATCGACCAAAGGTTCAGCGTTTGATAAACAGCGCGACACATTTGCGGCAATAATGTATTCGATGAAAATACCTAAGGGGTAAATAGGAAAGGGCCCGGTTCATCGCCGGGTCTTCCTTTGCGGCATTGTTATTGATCTTGGTCGTGCAGCGTTGGAGCGTCCGCGTGAGGAACAAAACATCGGCGGCATCGGGCTTCATATTTGTCGGCCGCTCCTACTTCCACGCGTGCGTCCGATTCGACCGTCCGCTGTGAATAGTTAGCTGTGCTCCCGCACTTCACGCAGATAGCATGTGTTTTAGTTATGAATTCTGCGATGGACAAGAGTTGCGGCATGGGCTCGAAAGGTTTTCCCGTGTAATCTTGGTCTAGGCCGGCTATTATCACGCGTTTTCCGCTACGGGCTAGGTGATTCACCGCGTCTACCAGTTCCATGTCAAAAAACTGCCCCTCGTCGATGCCAACGACTTCTGTCTCCGGCAGGATCTGTTCCAATAGCTGGGCTGCTGTCGTCACCGGTTTCGAGTCGTGCTTCTGGCCGGAATGGGACGCGATCTCTTCTTTCGAATACCGTGCGTCGATCTTTGGCTTGAAAACTTGAACTTTTTGACGTGCGATCCGAGCACGTGTAAGCCGCCGGATAAGTTCTTCGGACTTCCCGGAGAACATCGAACCGACTATTACTTCTATCCATCCTGTTTCGCTCAGGCGCGTTTTTCGGCGTTCTTCCGTATTGTCGAACGCAAATTCTTCAACCATAATGACGTTTCTTGCGGGGAACGAAACGCTAAGTATAGTTCATATTCTGGATTACAGAAAATGAAGGATGGCGCTTCTATTTGCGTCCCACACGGAGGTCATGGCCTGTCATTTCAGATGGAACATCTATCCCGATCAAGCCAAGAATCGTCGGTGCGATATCCCGCAATGAACCTTCCGGCCTCAGCTTCATTGCTCTGTCAGATGGATCGATCAAATGAAATGGAACCGGATTGGCGGTCGAAAGGCGATCCGGCCCCGAGCCGTTTTCGCTCATCGATTCACAGTTTCCGTGTGTCGAAGTGATAATTGCGACGCCGTTCATTTCGTTTATCTTTTCGACGATGCCGCCAAGACATGTATCCACGTATTGAACAGCCTCGACCGTGCGTGAGAAATTTCCCGTTTCGGCGATCAGACCGGGTGCAGGAATGTTGAGTACGAAAAGCGCATTTGGGTGCGTTTCGATGCGGCGGCAAAGCTGGTCGGCGATCTTGAAACTTTTCATTTCGGGCTCCGATGTGCGATCACTGAGTTCTCCTGACGGCACCTCGATCCTTTGTTCGAACGGACCTGTTTCATCGAGCCCGCAGTTGAAGAATCTACTTACATGCGTAAACCGGTCCGACTCGGATATTCGAAAATTGTTGACGGATCGTTCCAGCAGGATCGCAGCAAGCGAATTGGCTTCGGCCGGCTGCTCAAAGGCAACGGGCAAACCGAATGCCCCGTCATAATCAACAAGACAGACGGCCTCCACCTTCGGTTTTGACGAAGGTACGATCATTCCATGGTCCGGGACGGCGATCGATCTGACCAGTTGACGCATTGTGTCGGATCGATGATTGAAAAAGATAACTAGGTCGCCATCCAAAATGGTTGCCACCGGACGCCCAGGCGAACTCTCGATGACGATCGGAGCGATAAACTCGTCGGAAATGCCGCGTAGAAAAGAGCTGCGGACCGCCGCGACCGGGTCCTGGGCCCTTTCGCCTTCGCCGTGAACGAGCATCGTAAATGCGCGGGCCGTACGTTCCCAGTTTTCCGAGCTGTCCATTGCGTAGAATCTGCCGCACAAAGAAGCGATCTTGCCGACGCCGATATCGGCAAGCTTTATCTCGACGGCTTCAACATAAATGTCTGCGGTCCGCTGGAGAACATCGCGGCCGTCAAGAATACCGTGGACAAAGACGTCTGTATTGCCGTACTTCTTTGCCATTCGCAGTAGGGCATAAAGATTTTCCATCGATGAATGGACATCGGCATCACTTAAGAGTCCAACGAAATGGACCTGAGCGTTACGCTCCTTCGCGGCAGACAAGGCTTTGCACAACACATCGTTGTCAAAGAACTCGCCTGACCGCACCGAGTCCCGAATTTTGGAGAAAGCGGTCCGAACGGTCCGCCCCGCACCGATGTTCATATGGCCGATCTCGGCATTCCCAACGGCGCCTTCCGGAAGACCGACATCCGAACCCGTCGCTGACAGCCTCGTCCACGGGTACTCAGCGCGGAACTGATCGTAGAATGGAGTGTGGCCGACAGTGATCGCATTAGCGTCGGACGCCGCTGAGATTCCCCAGCCGTCAAGCATGATAAGCGCGACCGGACGTTGCATTGAGTAGCTCATATGAGTTTTAGGACTAGTTAGATGGCTGAGGAGAACTAAGGGCGTGAAACCGGCGGCGACGATTCATCTATCGTTGCCGACAAATCTATTATAAACGAATTGCGGACTAAGAATGCAACGAATTTTTAGTAGGCATTCGGGGCTGTTTTTTCCATCCAGCGTTCCGGGTGACGTAGAGGTCCGAACTCGAATTTCTCGTACACGCCATGGGCATCACGCGTCGCGAGGATCCATCGCCGCAGGCCCTGTAATTCAGGATGGGCAATTATCTCGTCCACGAGGAGTTTACTGATCCCCCTGCCGCGAAACTCTTCTATAATGAAAACATCGCCGACATATGCGAAGGTAGCCTTATCGGAAACCACGCGGGCAAATCCGATCTGACGAGCATTCGAATAAGCACCGAAACAGATCGAATTTTCAATAGCGGTTTTGGTCTGTTCCTCAGTTCTTTCCTTGGCCCAATATGATTCCTTGCTGAGGAATCGGTGGATCAGGCCAACGTCCAACCGCGATCGGTCTGTTGATATCTCCAGATTTGACAGTTCAACTACCATGCATACAACTTCAGTATATCTCCCGCAAACGAACCTTTACCCCCGGCGATGCGTCCTCACGAATAAGTTCAGTAATTGATCGAAGTTCTTTCATGAGGGCAGGTTCGTTTTTTGCGATCGACGCCGCTACTGAGATCGCAAAGGCTTTCACACCGATGGCTTCCTGCGGGTCGCCAATGAGATCGAGGCAATGCGAGTAGATCTTCCCTTTCAGCCGATCAGGGATGGGAACGAACTGCAGCAGCCGAACAATATTGCGTTTTACTGCATCATGAACATCTCGTCGGGGCAGTTGATCGGCAAGCCGGGAAAGATATTTTCGGATCAGATCCGGATAAGTCGCGGCAACAACGCTTATCACCCATGCCGCCCGCTGCTGATGAAGCTTAGTCCCGCTAAAGAAAACCCGCATTAGCTCGGCGAAACGTTCTCGGTCGTCGCCAATGTATTCGACTATCGCAAGCGTATTCTGCTTAGAATGTCCGCGTAAAAGAGCGTTTCTTATATCCACTATCTCAATTGATAGAATGCCTTCCTGCCCGGATATCGGGCCGAATCGCCGAGGTCTTCCTCGATCCGCAATAGTTGGTTATACTTCGCGATCCGGTCACTTCGGCAGAGACTGCCGGTCTTGATCTGGCCCGCGTTCGCTGCGACGGCGAGGTCTGCAATGAAAGTGTCTTCCGTCTCACCGGAACGATGTGAGATCACCGCCGTCATATTGTTAGTCTTCGCTAGTTCGATGGCATCGAGCGTCTCGGTAAGTGTGCCGATCTGATTGACCTTGATGAGGATCGAGTTTGCCGCTCCTTCATCTATGCCGCGCTGAAGGAACTTAACATTGGTCACAAACAGGTCATCTCCAACAAGCTGGACGCGGTCGCCGACCGAACGAGTGAGGTCTTTCCATCCGTCCCAGTCGTTCTCAGCCATGCCGTCCTCGATCGAGATGATCGGATACTTGTCGCACCAATCGGTCCAATAACCAGCCATTTCTTCGGACGACAACTCGCGTTTATCTGACTTCTTAAAGATGTATTTGCCGTTCTTAAAGAATTCACTCGCGGCGGGGTCTAAAGCGAGCATCACATTCTCACCCGCAACGTACCCCGCTTTTTCGATCGCTTCTAAGATCGTTTCCACAGCTTCCTCATTTGACTTCAGGTTAGGCGCAAATCCACCCTCGTCGCCGACACTCGTCGAGTACCCACGCGCTTTGAGAACCGTTTTGAGGTTATGAAAGATTTCCGCCCCCATCCTCAGTGCTTCGGCAAAGCTCTCGGCACCCACGGGCATCACCATGAACTCTTGAAAATCCACGTTATTGTCCGCATGGGCACCGCCGTTCAAAATGTTCATCATTGGCACGGGCAGCGTCTTCGAATTAGCGCCACCGATGTATCTATAAAGCGGGAATTCGAGTATAGATGCTGCGGCACGAGCATTCGCAAGCGAGACTGCTAGCATCGCGTTGGCGCCGAGGTTCGATTTGTTTACGGTGCCATCGAGCCCGAGCATCGTTTCATCGATCAGTGTCTGATCCAGAGCATCAAGCCCCTCCACCTCGGGACCGATCTTGTCGATCACGTTCTCCACAGCCTTAGTCACACCCCTACCGAGATAACGAAGATCGTCGCCGTCGCGCAACTCGACCGCTTCGTTCTCGCCGGTAGAAGCACCGCTCGGAACTGCGGCCCGACCGGTCGTGCCGTCTTCCAAGATCACTTCTGCCTCTATGGTAGGGTTCCCTCGCGAATCCATGATCTCGCGTGCCCAGATATGCTCAATTAAGCTCATTTAAACTTTTTTCTCCGAATAAGATACATCTGAAAACGTAAATGTAACCCGAATGGAACCTAAAAACAAAAAGCCTCCGAAAATATCCGGAGGCATTGCATTATCCAATCCCTAAGGCCATTATCGAATCCCTAGGTTAGGCCGCTTCTGCCTTCTCCGCCTCAGGCTTTACCGTCGTCTCCATTTTAACCCGCAGGATACGACGCTTTTCCGCCTTTTCTACGTAGAACGTATGGCCATTGTACGGAACATTGTCGCCAACATTCAGTATCTGCCCCGATTCCGACATCAGAAATCCGGCGATGGTTGTGTAACCTTCTGAGACGGGCAGGTTAAGCCCGAGCCTTTTGTTCAGATCGCGCACCGCAAGGCTGCCGTCCAATATGAATGAACCATCTGACTGTTCAGCGATCTGTTCGTTTACCTCTTCGTCATGTTCATCCGAGATCTCGCCGACAATCTCCTCGAGTAGGTCCTCAAGGGTTATTATGCCTTCGACACCGCCGTGTTCATCGACCACGAAGCCAAAATGGAACTTTTCAAGCTGCATCTGCCGCAATACATCCTCAAGATGGGCGGTATCGACCACATACATCGCCTTCTGAAGCAAACGTTCGATCTTGAACGCCTTTGGGCGAAGCATATAGTTAAGAACATCTTTACTATGTATGACGCCCTTTATATCGTCGAGCGATTCGCCATAAACCGGAAGGCGTGAATAGCCGTGCTGGTGAAACGCTTTTACGATCTGCTCCAAAGTGGACTCAAACGACACGGCAACGATCTCCGTCCGCGGGATCATAGCCTCCTTTACCGTTGTTTCCGAAAACTCAAACACCTGGTTTATCAGCCGGCGTTCGTCCTCGTTCAGCAGGCCCTTCTCTTGCGAAGCATTGATCAATTGCCGTATCTCATCTTCAGAATAGCTGGCTCCGTGTTCCCCCGAAGGCTCCAATCCGAAACCTCGAGCTGTTTTGGTGCCCGCCCAATCGAGGAGGCGGATCGGGTAGTAGAATACTTTATAGAATATCTGCAGCGGTACGGCCACAAAATAGGAAACCTTCTCCGAGATCTCAAGTGCAGCCGTCTTCGGGGCAAGCTCGCCGAAAACAATATGCAGGAATGTGATGAATGAAAATGCGATTATGAAGGAAATGGTGTGAAGCGCGGTGCCCGAAGCCAAGAACGCAATGCCGGTCGTCTCGCCGATCTGCGACAGAAAGGGCTCCAAAACAGAAGCGACGGCCGGCTCGCCGACCCAGCCTAATCCGAGAGACGAAAGGGTGATCCCAAGCTGTGTGGCGGAGATATACGCGTTGAGGTTGTTGAGCATTCCCAACAGCCTTTGAGCTGCCTTATTTCCCTCGGCAGCCAGTGTCTCGATACGCGATTTCCGCACGGCGACCAGTGCGAATTCGCTAGCGACAAAGAAACCATTTGCCAAAACGAGGAAAAGCACTAGGAAAATGCTGAATATAATCGAAGCGATCGAAGGCGTTTCTACCACTCCCGTTAACTCGGCAAATAGTAGAAACATGGATAAACTAGCAGGGTCGTCCATTTTTGAGTTGTCCGGGTTCAACCAAGAACCCGTGATAAAACGAAGAAGCTCTCCTTAAGACGGCCGAAATCCGCAGTGGCCGAAATTGGGAAAAGTATAACATATTCGTTAAAGCCGAAAGCAAGATTCGCCGAACCGATTCTAACGGGAATCAAGCATCTCCTGTATGATCATCCGGCACGATCCACATCCCGAACCGGCGTTCGTAGCCGCTGCGACCTCATCCACCGTTTCGAGTGAATCTCGGATGATGGTTTCGCGAACCCGCAATTCTCCAACTCCAAAACAGGTGCAGATCAGGGCATCCTCGCCGTTGAATTCGACCAGCAGTCGTTGGCGGCGGTCAGCAAGAGCGCCGCGGATCGCTTCGCCTACAACCGCTGCACATTGTATGCGCTCAACCGGCAATTCCACGCGGCCAAGAAACTCGGACTCAAAGGCGCCAATTTCAGCAATATTCTTGGAGTTTAGATGCTCGAGCATTTTATCGACCGCTGCGATCATATACCCGCATCCGTTGGAGCTAAAATGAGTTGCTCGAATGACGTTTTGATCATCGATCGAGAGTTCAATTGAAGTGAACGAGCCACACGCCAAGCTTATCGCACGGCCAACGCCACTCAGATCAGTTGAACAACCCGCAATACGCGGAGAGAACAAACTTTCCTTGATCCAATCTGGATAACTCGACACACAACTATTCTGTCATATCCATAACATTTCAACATCTGGCGCCTCCCGGTCAATGGCCGCAAATGACCGCGGGCCCGGTTTTGGTGTAGAATCGACGGTGAATGAAACGATTTACTCTTAGTGTTTTCGCTATTGTGGTGGGTATCTCTATCGGATGTCGCCCGGCCGCGGCTCCGGTCGCGGTCGGAGACAAACCCGTTTCTATCAACGACGTCCGGCTGAAGGACGCCCCCCGCCAGCCACTAAAACCGGTTGGTGAGATGAACTGGACGACCTTCGAGGGAACAGTTCAGAAACTAAAAGATTTTCCGGATCAAGTAGTTATCCTTGATTTTTGGGCAACATATTGTCCGCCTTGTATCGAAGAGATCCCGCACTTGCTTGAGCTGCAGGCAAATCATCCCGACGACTTAAAAGTGATCGGACTTCACGTTGGCGGCGAAGAAGATCGTCCAAAGGTACCGGAATTCGTCGATCGGCTGAATATTACGTACACGCTTGGCGTTCCGGAAGACGAATTGACCCGATTCATATTCGGCGATGAGAGCGCAATACCGCAAACCGCTATTTTTGATCGGAACGGTAAGCTAGTTAGAAAGATCGTCGGCTTTGACGAAAAGATCAAATTGGAACTCGACCAAGCCGTCACAGAGGCGCTGCGTCGATAGAGCCGACCCTCGCTGGACATGCAATATGCCGAATGACGAAAGGAACGATCTCCCGGTGAAAGAGCAATTTTCGGCCGGCGGAGTAGCATTGCGTGACGACGGTGGTGTCCTAAAGGTAGCAATTGTGCTTATGTTGCCGGAGTTGCGCTGGCAGCTGCCGAAGGGGATCATCGATCCGGGCGAGACGGCCGAAGAAGCCGCACTTCGAGAGGTGCGTGAAGAAGCCGGCATTGACTGCAAGCTTGTCGAGCCTATTCGTCGCATCGAATATTGGTTCACTACCACGCGCGATGGAGAGCCTATTCGAGTCCATAAATTCGTTAAATTTTTTTTGATGCAGTATATCTCAGGCCACGTGTCCGATCATGATTACGAGGTTGCCGAGGCTCGGTGGGTATCCGTAGACGAAGCGATGAATATGCTCGTCTTTGAAAGTGAGCGTGAGGTCGTAAGCAAAGGGTTGCAGTTGCACCGCGATCGCTCCGTTCCGGCAGGCTCGAAAACAGATTATGCGTGATATTCCGGTTGGCAACGGTTCGCTTCTCGTCACGTTCGACGACAAATATCAAATCCGTGACATCTATTTCCCTCACGTCGGGCAAGAAAACCATACTGAAGGCTCCCCGTCACGATTTGGGGTCTGGGTGGATGGTGACTTTTCGTGGGTCGGCTCGGTGGGTTGGACGGTCGACCTGAAATACATCCGGGAAAGTCTGGTTACGGATGTTCGGTTGCTCAATGAGAGTCTGGGACTCGAGATAATCTGCCACGACTCGGTTGCGAGCCATCACAATGTTTTTCTTCGCCATATTGCCGTTCGAAACTTATTCGACCGGCAGCGGCATGTTCGTGTTTTCATTCACCTTGACCTCCGCATCTATGAGAACAAGGTCGGAGACACCGCCTACTTTGATCCGGAAACGAAGGCGATGGTGCATTACCAAAAGCAACGCTATTTCCTTCTGAACACAGCACCTCACTTCGATTCGTTTGCAACCGGCAGAAAGGATTTCAAAGGTCAGGAAGGAACGTGGCGGGATGCAGAAGACGGCGAACTCCATGGCGGTTCGATCACAGAAGGCTCTGTAGATTCGACGATAGGCGTCCACCTTGACCTTGCACCGCTTGGGAGCGGCGAGTTTGCGAGTTGGCTCGCTGCCGGTACCGATTATGATGAAGTGGCGGGTATAGACCGCCACGTGGTCGAAACAGGCCCGCAGGAGTTTCTCGATTACACTGAAAATTACTGGCGGGTTTGGGTCAACAAGAATGAAACGGACCTAACCCTTCTATCGCCTCAAGTAGCAGAACTTTACAAACGTTCTTTGCTCCTGATCCACACGCAGATCGACAACGATGGTGCGATACTGGCAGCGAATGACTGGGAAGTGACTGCCAGAGCTACCGATCACTACAGTTACCTGTGGACCCGCGACGGGGCATTCGTAGCCAACGCATTGGACCTGGCGGGTTTCTCGCACATTACACGAAAGTTCTTCGTCTTTTGCGGTCGGATCGTTCACCCAAACGGCTATTTCCTTCAGAAATATAATGCTGACGGCACCGTCGCCTCCGGTTGGCATGCCGCCTGGGATGCGAATTCGGATTCGCCGATGGTCCCGATCCAGGAGGATGAAACGGCACTTGTGCTTTGGGCATTGTGGGAACACTATGACCGCTATCGCGACCTGGAGTTCGCCCATCGGCTCTACAATTCGATGGTGATCCCGTGTGCCGATTTTATGAGCAGGTTCATACACCCTGAGCTAGGATTACCGAAACCAAGCTGGAACTTGTGGGAGGATCGCCGCGGCATCCACACATTTACATGCGCCTCTGTTATCGCCGGGCTTACGGCCGCAGCCCGCTTTGCACGCTTATTTGCTGAAAGCGAGAGAGCTGAGCGGTACGAGGCTGTCTCGAATCAGATCTCCGCGAAAATGCGAGAGCATCTGTATAGCGTTGAGCATGGTCGCTTTCTGCGTTCTCTGCAGTTTCACAATGTAGAAGAGTACGAACCGGATGACACCATTGACGCCTCTATGTTCGCGCTATTCTATTTGGGATGCTTCCCTGCAAATGACGAGATGGTCCGCAGTACGATGGAGGCCATTGAGAAGAACTTGATGGTAAGCGGCGGAGTTGCGCGATTTGAACACGACGGCTATATGCGGAGCGGAAGTGAAAGCAATCCTTGGATGATCTGCACTCTATGGCTGGCCGAGTACTACATCGCTCGAGCACAGAATGCTGCGGATCTTGAAAAGGCAAACAAATTGATCCAATGGGTCGTCGACCGTGCTCTTCCATCGGGAGTTCTTGCGGAGCAGGTCGATCCGGAAAGCGGCGGGCCTGTTTCGGTCTCGCCATTGACGTGGTCACACTCGACATTTGTCGCGACGACATTGAGTTACATGAAGAAGCTTCGCGAACTCGCCGCAAATTCGGAATAGTTTGACCAATCGCTTACAAAACCAACGACCTTCATTCGCATAAGGGAACGGCTGCGATACAATCACCTGAATGAGAAGAGCAAAGATCCTAGCCACCCTCGGCCCGGCCTCTAGCAGCGAAACGACTATAAAGGCGATGCTTGAAGCGGGTGTGAACGCCGTGCGGATCAATATGTCGCACGGAACCAACGAAGAACACACTATCGCGATAGGCCACGCGCGATCGGTGGCACAAAAGCTCGGTGTACCGCTTTCTGTTTTGGTCGATCTTTCCGGCCCCAAGATACGGACGCGCCATCTTGCCGACGGAAGGCCGGTCGAACTGACCGCCGGCTCGCTGTTTACTATAACCAACCGCGACATCATCGGAAATTCAAATGAGGTCGGAACAAATTTCTTTGAACTGCCGACTGTTGTCGAACCTGAATCGACAATTCTGATAGATGACGGAGCTATCGAACTTCGGGTGGAATCA
>JBBQTV010000041.1:0-20486 GCA_038212935.1 Pyrinomonadales bacterium
TTTATCTCTCGGATTTCAAAGCGGGTGTCAGGTGAAGATCTTGAGAGGAAAGCCTTTATGTATTCGGTCTGCCAGAGTGCAAGTCGGCTGTTCCGCGTGCCAATAGTAATCGTATTTCTCAAATCTCTATCTTGCCTGTGCCCCTCCATTTCGCATCGACACCAGTTGATCGACAACCGCCGCGTGACCGGCAAACGTCTCCGCTCCATCGTTCATTGCGATCTTGTGGACCCACGAGAGATTGCTCATCAAGAATTCCTTAACGCCGAGGATCTCGATTTTCGTCGTCAGGTCCGGCTTCCCACCGCAGGCCATTGCGACGGGCAAAAGCGGCAACGAATAATACCAGACCAGAAACTCTGTCATTTCTTCAAGAATTATCTTCCGAGTATGCGGAACGCTCGCCTTACGCCTCTGGAAATTGGTATCAACGATCTCGTTCAGGTCATCTACGTTCTTCATATGAATTCCGTCTATGCCAACGAGGTCATTGTCCATATTCCGCGGAACGCCGAGGTCGATTAAAAGCTTCTCGTCAACACATCCGTCAAGGTCTGACCGGCTGAGGATTGGTTGGTCCGAGCTTATCGAACTGATGACGACATTCGCTGCTTTGAGTGACGGCTGGATATCTTCGAGGCCTATCACTTCCCAATCTAGCCGCTGTTTGTCGAAACCCTCAAGCATTTTTACCGCGTTCTCACGGGTCCGGTTAGCGACGATCAGTCTGCCGACCTTCCGCTTTATCAAGGCTTCCGCCGATAATCGAGCAGTATCTCCGGCACCGATAAGTAGCACGGTTTTATCCGCCAGGCTTCCTAGATGTTTTTCCGCAAACTCTGCGGCCGCCGAGCTTAACGAGATCGTTCCCTTGTGCAGCTCGGTTTCAGTGCGGGCCCTTTTGCCGATCTTGAATCCGCGTTGAAAGAGCTGATTGACGATCTTGCCGGTCGAGCCATGCTGCGTAGCTAGCGAATACGCGCTGCGCATCTGTCCCAAGATCTGTGCGTCACCTATCATCTTCGAATCCAAGCTGGTCGCGACACTGAAAAGCTGTAAGCAAGCAGCACACGATACCGAACCAAAAAAATGGTCACGGGTAACGTGCTCTCCGGCATTCTTGAAATCGATCAAAAGGTCTTGGTAGAAATCGAGTCCGATTTCAGTATGGATTGTCACGCCGTAGATCTCGGTGCGGTTACAAGTAGAAAGCACAACAACCTCGGCAAGTGTTTTTTTAAGTTTCTTTACGAGCGCAGGTATTTCGTCCGCCTGGAGATATATCCGTTCGCGGACATCTACAGGTGCGGTTCGGTGGTTTACGCCCACCGCAAACAAAACAGGGTGCTTTTTGTTCATCTAGCTTAGGAGCTGACGCCTATTCATCGACATTTCACGATCTTGAGATCGTCAATAATAACGCGTAAATAAATATTACCAAATATCGAAGCGCCGCGCTGTGACGCATCTCACACGATGCCTAATACAAAAAAGTAGCAGCATTTGTAATATTTCGTTGGCGAAAATATTTTGTAGCGATCGCGATCTAATCTGTCTCCTTAGCAAGGATCGTCAGAGCGATGCCCCCGAGAATCAATGCGGCCGCGATGAACAAGCGACGTTCTGCGATCTCAGACATGAAAACCCATCCGCCGAAAGCGGCGATCACCGGGACCGAGAGCTGCACTACGGCCGCTCGGGTGGCCGTGTGAAATTTCAACGCTGCGTACCAGGCCGTGTATCCGATGCCTGACGCAATGGCTCCGGAAAGGGCCGCGAGGAAAGCACCGCGCGCCGAAAGATTTAATCGCGGCAGAAATACGAGTAGAACAACGGCCGCCATCGGCACAGCCCTAACAAAATTTCCCGAAGTATCAACTATCGGAGATTCGCTTTGCTTTCCTCGAAGCGTATAGAAGCCCCACGAAATTCCCGCTCCCGCCATCAATACCGAACTGATCAGCGACGGCGTCGACAGGCCCGGCAACACGAGATAAATCAGTCCGCCGAATGCCACGACAAGTCCGCACCATTCTAGGGTAGATGGCCGTCTTCCCCCCGCTAATGCTACTCCGACCATCGTTATCTGAACGAAACCGAAAAGTATCAATGCTCCGGTGGCGGTCGTCAGGCCTACATAGGCAAACGAAAACGCGATCGCATAGGCAAAAAGAAAAAATGCTGATACCCAATTGCCGGTTTTCGATAAGCTTTCCGTCTTATTTGTTAGAAGGATGATCGCGAGGAGGACGACCGCACCCGAAACCAACCGGACCAGAGTGAAACCGGCGGGGTCGATGTCGCCGCCGCCGAGTGCCATCCGACAGAGAATGGAATTGAACGCAAATGCCGTCAGCGCGAAGGATGTTAGAAGAAAAGCTTTCATGCGGCGGAATGTTTGGATTAGAACTCAGTTGAGCCAGAAGTTCAACACGGAGAATTCGTCGTACAAATTAACACGATGCCCGCGAAGCTGCGGGCGATCATTCATACAAGATAGGAGCAATTATGTTAGATACTACTTTCAACCAACAAAAAGCCGAAGCGTTTTCGGAGAGCCTCGTCGATACGCTTAATAAGAGCGCAGTTGCTCTCGCATTGAGCATTGGCAACCGCGTTGGATTGTTTGAGATCCTGGCCGGGCTTCCCGCCTCGACATCCGCACAGATCGCGGATGCGGCCGGGCTGAACGAACGCTATGTTCGCGAATGGCTCGGGACAATGGTAACCGGCCGTGTGGTCACATATAGTCCGGAATCTAAAACTTACCAGCTTCCGGCCGAGCACGCTGCGTTTCTGACCAATGATGGCGAGTTTAATTTCGCATCGACAATGGAATTCGTTCCGGTCCTCGGCAATATCGAAGACAAGCTGATCGACTGCTTCAGGAACGGCGGCGGCGTTCCATATACGGAATATCCGCGATTCCACGAGGTGATGGCAGCCGAAAGCAACCAGACAACGGTCGCGGCTCTCGAATCACATATTGTCCCGCTGGTTCCTGGACTGAGGGAAAAACTCGAAGCGGGAATCGATGTCCTTGACGTCGGGTGCGGCAGCGGGCGTGCAATGATCAAGTTGGCCGAAGCGTTCCAAAACAGCCGATTTGCCGGTTACGACTTTTCCGAAGAGAGCATCAACCGGGCAAAGGAAGAGGCAAAAGCAAAAGGTCTGACAAATGTTCGATTCGAGGTTCGTGACGCTGCGAACATCGGGGAGACAGATGCCTTTGATCTCATCACTTCTTTCGATGCTATTCACGACCAGGCGAACCCGGCGGGAATGCTCGCGAGTATTTCGCAAGCGATTCGTCCCAACGGTGTTTACCTTATCCAGGACATCAAGGGCTCTTGCCACGTAGAGAAAAACCTCGATCATCCCGTAGGTCCGTTCGTCTACACCATATCTTTAGCTCACTGCATGACCGTTTCCCTTGCATATGGTGGTGCCGGCCTCGGAGCAATGTGGGGCGAAGAAACGGCCGAAAGGATGCTGAATGAGGCTGGGTTCAATAACGTCTCGAAAAACTACTTGGATCATGACTTCATGAACACCTATTACGTCGCCACTAAATAGGCGGCATGTGCAACCCTCTGATCGCAAAAGCACGGGCGCGACTTAATCGTCCGTGCTTTTCATTTTAAGCCACGTAAAGCAGTTTGCTTGTAGGTTTTTTTTTCGTCATACTTTTCTTTTGCAAGCTTGCCGCAGCGATCGTTTCGGTCTCCGGCGCATTGCATTATTAATATGCCGAATACACCAACTCCGAATGCCAGCTACAGCCTCACACTCCGCGTTAAGATCCACAACAAACCCGGAAAACTCGGTGAGATAACGACTGCGATCGGAATGGCCGGTGGCGATATTGAAGGGATCGACATCGCGAGTGTCGGCAAAGATTTCCTCGTCCGCGACATTACCGTAAATGCCGCTAGCGAGAATCACGATAAGGAAATTATAAATTCGGTCAGCAATATCGATGGCGTCGAGGTCGTCAATATCAGCGACCGAACCTTCCTAATGCACCTCGGCGGAAAGATCGAGATCGCGTCGAAAATGCCGCTAAAGACCCGCTCCGATCTTTCGATGGCATACACTCCGGGCGTAGCCCGCGTGTGCGATGCCATACATAAAGATCCTGAGAAAGCGTTTAATCTAACTATCAAGAAGAACACTGTTGCCGTTGTCTCGGATGGGACTGCCGTGCTCGGACTCGGCGATATCGGCCCGGCAGCGGCGATGCCCGTTATGGAAGGAAAATGCCAACTTTTCAAGGAGTTCGGCGGCGTGGATGCCTTCCCTATCTGCCTGAATACAAAGGACCCGCACGAGATCGTTCAAACGATAAAGAACATTTCAGTCGCATTTGGCGGCATCAATCTCGAAGACATATCTGCACCGAGGTGCTTTGAGATCGAAGAACGACTGAAGGAAGAACTGGATATTCCCGTCTTTCACGATGACCAACACGGCACCGCCGTTGTTGTTCTCGCCGCACTGATCAACGCTCTCAAGATCGTCGGCAAGAAGATGGAAGACGTCAAGGTCGTCGTAAATGGTATCGGTGCCGCCGGTGTTGCGTGTTCCAAGATCGTGATGGCGGCGGGGGTTACGAACATTGTCGGATGCGATACGACCGGTGCCATCTACGCCGGCCGGACCGAAAATATGAACTGGGTGAAAGACTGGTACGCTCGGAACACCAATCCGAACAAAGAATCAGGTACGATCCATGACGTGATCAAAGGTGCTGACGTATTCTTCGGACTTTCGGCTCCCGGCGTGATAACTCCGGATGATCTTCGCAATATGGCTACGGACCCGATCGTTTTTGCGATGGCTAACCCGACACCTGAGATCATGCCTGAAGACGCCGAAGGCCTGGTTGCCGTCATGGCGACAGGCCGCTCGGATTATCCGAATCAGATCAACAACGTTCTTTGTTTTCCCGGTATTTTCCGCGGTGCATTGAACTGCCGGGCATCACGGATCAACGAAGCGATGAAGTTAGCCGCGGCCAACGCGATAGCTGGTATTATCGGGCCTGACGAACTCCATCCGGATTACATCATACCTTCGGTCTTTGACCGTCGCGTTGGCGAGGCCGTCGCGGCCGAGGTCGAAGAAGCAGCATACGAATCCGGAGTAGCACGCCGTGAGCGTTCGACCGCCGATAGCAGCTTTGCGGCGACGACAGACTAAATGATCAAACGAATGCTCGGACAACTTAGCGTCGAAGAGGTCGCGAATTCACTTACGCACGGATTCGGGCTGTTGTTGAGCATTGCGGGCTTTATCTTTCTGGTTTCGCTGGCCGCATTTAATGGCGACGTCTGGCACATCGCCAGTGCTATCGTTTACGGGGCCTCACTTGTCATTCTTTACGGTGCCTCTACCGTATATCATTCGGTTATCGAGCCCGAACGGAAACTCCGAATGCAGCTCGTCGATCATTGCTGCATTTACCTGTTGATCGCCGGCAGTTACACGCCGTTTATGCTGATCGTTCTTCGAGATAGCATTGGTGCGGGTATTTTAGTTTTCGTCTGGGCATTTGCATTGTTCGGCATCGCGATGAAGGTGATATTCCGCGGCCGGTTCAGTGCGGTCGGCGTGGTATCGTATCTTGCAATGGGCTGGATCGGTGTTATCGCCGTGCAGCCGCTGTACCTCGCCCTCGGTGCTGCTCCCCTGATGTTAGTGGTCGCCGGTGGGCTGAGTTATACGGTCGGCGTCGTATTCTTCGGTTGGAAAAGCATCAAGCATCACCACGCCATCTGGCATGTTTTCGTCCTTGGCGGGAGCATTCTCCACTACCTTGCCGTAGTCATCTACGTGATCGATTAGCTCTACTTATGTCTTTGAATCGATACCCTACCAAAGTGTGATTGCTTTCTACAATGTCTTGGTCTAGAATCTCCCTACCGCTTTTTGTATTTGTTTTTTTTGATCGAGCCCAAGCCGTATGCACTCTTAATGTGCATGGTATTGGACCGACTTGAAGGCTTAACCATAGTTATAGGGAGGACCAGAAGTGAAAATTCGTTCAATTAACTTTGTCACATTGGGTTTACTTTTCTTTATTACCGTTTCCGCATCGGCGGCGACCTTCACCGTCACCAAGACCGCCGATACCAACGATGGCATTTGTGACGCCGATTGCTCGCTACGCGAAGCTGTAGGCGCCGCGAATGCTGCGGCAGGCGACGACGTCATTGAGTTCGATGCAGCAGTTTTCGGTGTATCACAAACGATAACCTTATCGGGAACTGAGATCGTGATCGCCGCGAATGGCGCACTCGCGATCAATGGTCCCGGCGCCGCCCTTTTGACCATCAGCGGAAATAACGCGAGTCGTATCATTTCGACAGGGCCGGACGTTACAGCAAACATCGACGGTATCACCTTTACGGGCGGTAACGGCGTCGGAGCCTTGAATACGGGCCGTGCCGGAGCTATTTATAATGCCGGCGGAACGCTCACCATTACGAATTCGGTTATCACAGGAAATAGTGCTGCAAACGGCGGCGGACTTAACAATTCCTCATCAGGGAGCCCGGCTGTTCCGGGGTTATTGACGATCGACAACTGCATCATTTCAAATAACACGGCGTCGGGTTCGGGTGGAGCGATGCAAAACTTCTCCACCAGTACGGTCAGCATCAGCAACACAACCATTTCGGGCAATGTCAGCAATGGTTCCACTGGAGGCGGCGGCGGACAATACAACGGCCGAGTGAATTTCACAAATGTTACGTTCCAGGGCAATTCAGCCCCGAGCGGCAATGGCGGCGGATTTCAGAGCAACGGCACGCTTGGAACGATAGTCACGAATGTCACTGTTTCTGGTAATTCGTCGCTCAATAACGGCGGCGGTATTCATCGCGGTACGACCAATGTGAACTTCTTTATTCGCAACAGCATCGTTGCCGGTAACAGTGGCACCGAGACCTCGCCCGATATTACGAATTCGGCAGGCGGTATTCAGTCGCAGGGAAACAACATCATCGGTATTGTCGGCACCAGCACAGGTTGGATAGCTTCCGATCTGCTCAACACCGACCCGCTCCTCGGCCCATTTGCCGATAACGGCGGCTTTGGCTTTACCTTTTTCCCGCAAGCTGGTTCGCCTGCTATCGATGCCGGACAGAACTGCGTTCTTGACGCAAGCTGCAAGGCAAATAACGCTCCGATCAACGTAAATATAGACCAGCGTGGCGTTGCCCGGCCTTCGAACGGGATCGTTGATATCGGCTCGGTCGAGGTTGGAGCGGCTCCTGCCCCGGCAATTGTCGCAGGACGTGTTGCAGCTCCGTCGGGATTCGGACTCCCGCACGCTTCCGTCTCAATAACCGATGGGATCAACATCTGGAACGCCCGGACCTCCAGTTTTGGATATTTCCAGTTTGACGGATTGCCGACGGGCTCTACCTATACGATCACGGTATCGGACAAGCGTGCTGCGTATGGATCAACTGAGGTTGTCCTTGCCGGAGATGTGACGAATATTGAGATCACACCGCTGGTGATGGCAAAGTAGAAGACTAATTAACTTAGAAACAAGGCGGCCTGATCGTTGGGCCGCCTTTTCATTTTTGTCTAGTTTGCAGTGAATTTATACCCGAGTCCGTGGACCGTCTGAATGAATTGCGGATGCTTTGGATTCGCTTCCAGTTTCTGCCGCAACCATGCGATGTGGACGTCAACGGTTCGCGTCGTCGGCATCGCATCGTAACCCCATACGGCATCAAGAAGCTGATCACGCGAATGAACACGCCCGCGGTTTTCGATCAGGAATTGCAGAAGTTTGAATTCCATCGCAGACAAGTCGACCGGGCAGCCGCTCCTGATCACCTCAGCACGCTTGAGGTCGATAGTTACGTCGCCAAACCGAAACGCGTCATGCGAAGCTCCATTGGTCTGCTGCGGCGATCGGCGGAGAAGAGCTTCGATCCGCGCCATGAGTTCGATCACTTCGAAGGGTTTGGTCAGATAGTCGTCGGCACCGAGCTTTAGCCCGAGTACTTTATCGATGGTCTCGCCTTTGGCCGTCAGCATCAGCACCGGCGTGGCAATTCCCTTTTGTCTAAGGTCGCGACAAACATCGTATCCGTTCTTTTTCGGAAGCATCACATCAAGAATGATGAGATCGAAATTCTCCGATGCTGCCAGATCGAGGCCTTTTTCGCCGTCATTGGCCGAAGTGACACTAAATCCTTCGCTGCGAAGCCTATCGGTCAACGTCAAGATCAGTCCTTCTTCATCTTCAACGAGCAATATCCTCATTCCATTTCGCCGCTAAGCTAGCGATTCTCCGCCGGAAGCTCGATAGTAAAAGTGCTACCCATATCGATCTTGCTTTCCGCTCGGACCGTTCCGCCGTGAGCTTCGGCGATCTCTTTTACCAGCGAAAGTCCGAGGCCGTTGCCGTTTATCTGTGCGTCAACGACATCCTTCGCGCGAAAGAACGGCTCAAATATTTGCCGCAGATCACGCTCTCCGATCCCGCGACCCCGGTCCTCGACGGTTATCTTCACCGTCCCGCCCCCGTTCGACGCGGTCACCCGCAGCCATTTATCCTCATCGCTGTATTTGATGGCGTTATGGATCAGATTCTCGATCGCCGACGAGATTGCCCCGCTATCCGCGTGGACCATCGGAAGATCGGCCGCGACATCCGTCTGTATCATAAACCCGCTTTCATTGAGGAGAGGCAAACTCGATTCGACGGCCGCACCCACTAGCGTTCCGATGTCGGCCGAATCAAATTTGTATCGCTTTCTGCCCGAATTAGCACCGGCAAATTCGAGGATCTGTTCGACCATTGACGACAGCTTTCGCCCCTCGCCTTTGATCAGCTGGCCATACATTTCGACCTGTGCCGGTTCATTGGCCACGCCATCGGCAAGATTTTCACCCGCCGAGTATATTACAGCGAGCGGTGTCCTGAACTCGTGTGAAACGCTGGAAACAAAATCGATCTGGCGCTGAGCAAACCGCCGCGAACGCATAGCCGAGAGGACGATCGCGGCAATACTTCCCGCCAAAAGCAGATAGATCGCCAGCCCAATAGCCACGCTCTTCCGCGTTTCGCCGGTAACAAAAGCGTCGATCGAACCCGCTCTGTGCGTAGCAGCTAGATTCCAAGCGTCCGTACCTGTTGTTGTCGTGGACACGACCCGAGTTCGCGGCCGCTCATTCTGACCCGGGTTGATCTCAAACGTGATCGCCTTATCTTCTCGGACATCTGAATTGACGTTGCTACTAAATGTTCGGCTTTCTATACGACTATTGAGGATGGTTCCGCTCCGGCGTTCAGCCATCATCTTGGGCAGTGCCTGACCCGGGGTTGCAAAAAAGATCAAGTTGTCCGGCCGGAGGCTCATGAGGTCGGCAGTCGCATCGGGCTCCGCGTCCGATCCCCCGCCCACTACCGCGTTGCCCGAGCGGTCCTTGATCGCCAGCTTAAATTCACCGGTCGGAAAATACTTCTGTTGCAGATCAGGCAACATACGGCCTAGGACCGTTTCGCGGTCGAGCAAGACTGCGATGTGGCCCAACGGTTCATCTAGCACGCCTTCAGGCCCGCGAATATTTATGGTTTCGCCCCGACCGCCGATCCTTATTTGGTCGATGCGCTTTACCGTTTGCCGGATCGGGACCAGAAGCGTAAGCGGATCTTCTAGAACGGGGTTCTGGGCGCGACCGATGGCTTGCTCGCGGATGTTGGCTACTTCAGCTGTTACCTCAAAAGGCGCGAATATTCGGGCATCAGGATTAAACCGAACAGGAGCCGCTTTGGCATCGTGCGGGAGATAGACGATTTCGCGGATCAATTCTGGATATGCTGTGTTCGTTTTCCAGAAGTCATACCGCTCGTTAAATTCAGCCGGGTCGGGTTTCTGCAAGTCTGCCGCACCGACCTGAAAATTGAAATACGCTGCCTGGATCTCGCGATTGAAGTCGTCAGCGAGGGCTTTGGTGTCTGTCTCGATGCGCTTTTGCATCCGTTCCTTTTCAGCCTGGCCGGCCTGCTGAAGCCAGTTGTACTGCAAGCCGAGGAAAAGTGTCAGCAACAGCAGCACGCCGCCCAGCAATATAGATGTAAGCCATGAACGTTTCATTATTCTTTGATGCGGCAGGGCCTGTCACCGCCATCCAGTGCATTATGCAATTTAAGCTCGGCCGATAACAATGCTTTCGAGCCACATTTTACATCCTTAACAAATTCTTTGCGTTCTCTTAACCACTCGCGTCGCAGGGCATGGCATCATCCCGATAGTCAGGCAGAGTCCAGGGCACGATGTTTCAAACCCGGCTGGCTGATGCAAACTAAGTTTCTGGAGGCATATATGAAAAGATTCTTTATTTTAACTCTCAGCACAGCGTTGTTCTTCGTCATGATCGGCGGGCTCATTGACACCGTCGGCGGACATTTCAAATCGGACCAAAAGGCATTGGAGATAATCGCCAAAGCCCGTCAGGCGATCGGCGGAGACGCAGCGATCGCGGAGATTAGGAGCATGGTCATATCTGGCCGAACCTCGCATACTATCAAATTTGAAGGCACCGAACGGATCGAAGGCGGAGAGACTGAGATCGTCATGCAGCTCCCCGACAAGTTTTCGCGTAAGGTCAATATCGGCAACGGCGAAGCCGCGACCGGCGAGCGTCACGTTATGAAAACGCATGACGTAGTTATAATGCGCAAAGGTGACGGCGAGACTGTGAATTTCGTCGGCAAGGATGCTGATTTTATGACCCCGGCAGGCGAGACCATCATCCTTCGCGATACGCCATCGGCCGACGGCGAGCCGAAGAAGTTCATTCTAAAGAAGAGCGTGAATGGCGAGTATACGACAGAGGATCTGGGAGCCGGGGCTCCGCAGGTGGAGCAGGTCATCGTTCGCGGCGGTGCTCCCGGCGAACCTCGCGTTGGAGTTCGGCAGAATGAACTGCTTCGGACGACGTTAATGCTGCTGCTTACCGCTCCCGATGGCACCGATGTCTCTTACACCTTTGCGGGCGAAGGCAATATCGATGGCAACGCCGTGAACATTGTTGCCGCCTCGTTCGCAGGCTCCACGTTTCGGCTGCACATCGATAAATTTACAAATCTGCCGGTCGCGATCGGATATACAGGCCGACTGCCGCACATAGTAATATTCAAAAAAGATGCAGGAGATGCCGCCGCCAAGGCTACAGTTTATGCAAAACGAATGGATACGGAACCGGGCCAAGCCGAATTTCTCGTTAAGCTTTCCGACTTCCGCGGAACCGGAAGCGTTCAGCTACCATACCGTTGGACGACCACCTCAAACGGTCAAACGACAGAAGTAGTTGACGTAACATCCTACGAGCTGAACCCGGCGAACATCGCCGATCGTTTCACCAAGCAGGCGGTGACGATTCGCGTTCCAAAAGTTCCCGCTGTTCCGGAACTGAAATAATCGCAGTTGACAAAGTAATAAAACCCCGGCATGGCGAACTAGACATGCCGGGGTTTTATTTTTCTCTAGCGAGGTCTTCCATAACCGCCCGTATTTCGCCGTAACTGTAGTCGTCACCGAGATATTGTTTTACAGGAGCGATTGCATTCTCGACCTTGAGCTGAAGGAGTGCCCTTTTTATTTCATCGATCTTCGCCATCTCTACAAGTTCCGCGACAGCGACCCGGCCATCTGCAATAAATCTGCAGAGATGATTCTCTATCGTACTAATCGCCAATCCCCTCGACTTTGCGATCTCCGCGATCGTCATTCCTTCGCGGAAGGATCTATACGTAATTGAATAGGTATCGTCTCCGGAGGGCTTCCGCTTCGACGTCGCCGCTTTCCGAACAGGCCCGCGCCGTTCTCCTATCTTTGATCGAAGTCCATGCTTCTCGCAGTGCTGCTTTATCGCCTTGAGAAAGGCTGGGCAATATTTTTCCAGTTTGAACGCCCCGACGCCGGAAAGTTTCGCTATTTCGTCCTGTTGCTGCGGAAGAAACGCCGCCATTTCGACAAGGGTGGCATCCGAAAAGATGACGTAAGGCGGCACACCCTCGCGATCCGCAAACCACATCCTCACGCGCCGAAGTTCTTCAAAAAGGTCCTTGTCATAGTCGATCGTTTCGCTACCGGACCGCCGAAGGTCAGCGTATGTCAGTTTGTGGAGTTCCACCTTCCGCGTTCCCGCCAAGACTTCTTGCCCCATTTCGGTCACCGAAAGCGTCGGAAACTCGCCGACAGCTTTCTGCAGATATCCTTGAGCTATCAGATCTCGGAAGTAAGCAGACCAGTCTTCTTTCGAAATATCTGCCCCAACTCCATAGGTCTTTAGGTTCAAATGTTCCAGCCGCATCCTTTGCGACTTCGACCCGCGAAGCAGATCGATCAAATAACCTGCCCCGAAGACCTGCCCGGTTCGTACAGCGGCACTTAATGCCTTCTGTGCAATGATCGTCCCATCGAACTTCTCAAATTCGGTCGTACAGTTGTCACAGTTCCCGCAATTTTCGTTCGTAGTCTCCGAGAAATACTCGAGCAAATATCGCCGCCTGCACGTACGAAGCTCACCGAACTCCGCCATTTGGTCCAGCTTTCTGAGCATCACCTCGCTCTGTTCGGCATTGCCGTCAACCTCTACAAAGCCCTTCAGCTTGAGCACATCAGCGATCGAATAGAACAACAACGCCTCGCTCGGGAGCCCATCGCGGCCCGCACGGCCGGTTTCCTGGTAATAGCTTTCGATGTTCTTCGGCAGGTCCATATGGGCGACGAATCGCACATTCGATTTATCAATGCCCATTCCGAACGCGATCGTCGCCACAACTATCTTTGCTTCATCATTCAAAAATGCATTCTGGTTCCGTTCGCGAACGCACTTCTCGAGCCCCGCATGATACGGCACCGCAGCAAAGCCTTCGCCACGTAAGTCCTCGGCGACACGCTCCACTGATGCACGACTAAGGCAGTAGACGATGCCGCTCTCATCTTTCCGGGTTTCAAGGAATTCGAGCAATCGGTAAGACGAGTCGCGTTTCGGTTCGACGGTATATTTTATGTTTGGCCTATTGAAGCTCGACACAAAAACGTCGGCGTCGAGGATCGTCAGATGGCGAAGGATGTCTTTTCGAACAAGTTCATCGGCAGTCGCGGTTAAAGCGATCACCGGCACATTTGGAAACTCGCGCTTGAGCACCGAAAGCCGCTGATATTCCGGCCGGAAATCATGCCCCCAACTCGAAATACAATGTGCCTCATCGATGGCAAACAGCGAAATTTTAATAGACGCAAGAAAGTCGACGAATTGGTCGCCGCTCTGTAACAGCCGCTCCGGAGCGACGTAAAGCAATTTAAGATCGCCCGACCTTACGGCTCGAAAGATTTCGACCTGCTCGGCGGCGGTCTGGGTTGAATTTAAGAATCCCGCGTTGACGCCGTAGCTCCGCAATGCGTCGACCTGGTCCTTCATCAACGCGATCAGAGGCGAAATGACCAGCGTAAGCCCCTCGAACATCATCGCAGGTATCTGATAACAAACGGATTTACCGCCGCCCGTCGGCATCAACAGCAAGCAATCGCGACGGCTAAGAACAGCCTCGATCGCCGGTTGCTGGTGCATCCGAAAGTGGTCAAAACCGAATCTTGTTTTCAGTATTTCTAGGGCGTGGGCAATGTTCATCGGTACTTGGGAATGGAAGATCTGCAACGATCAGCTAGCCGCAATTGTTTGCGCTCTCAGGGAAACGATCGCGGGAATGATCCTTCGCGGGGACTCTATTGCAGCTTTAATGTGACGTTCGTTCGTAAAATGCCCCGCGACGTATACGCCGGAGACGTTCGTTTCAAATGTTTCCGGATCATATACGGGGACCTCGCCGTACTTGCCTTGCTCCATTTCTACGCCCAGTTCTTTCAGCAGCGAAAGCTCGGCATCCGACCCGACGAGCACGAAAACGACATCGTTCCGCATCGTCACGCGTTCGCCCGTTTCGCTTTCAAGTTCTACCTCGTTCTCGCGGATCTCGATCACCTTGCCTAAAAAGAAAAGCTTCAGGCAATGTTCTTTCAATTCCTCTTCGAGCGGCTGCTTGACCCAGTTCTTGATACAACCTTGCTTCGGATCGTTGTTCTCCCAATCCTTACGAAATATAGCGAGCGTCGTTTCCGCACCTTCCTGCGCGAGGAACAAAGCCGCCTCGCCCGCCGAATTGCCGCCGCCGATTATCAACGCGTTCTTTTTTACCCACGGATAAGTCTCGCGAAATTGCATGTGGACCTTAGGCAGATCCTCGCCGGGAACATTCAACCTTCGCGGATGGTCCATCGCCCCGATCGCGAACAGAATGTTGGATGCACAATACTCCCCCTTGTCGGTAATTACCCGAAAGATACTCAACTCTTTGCAGCTTGGCGACTTTGCGGGAGATTCTTGGTTCCGAACACTTAACACGAGCTCTTCCGTCCGCACATCCAACTCGTTATCCAAAACAAAACGAACATAATAAGAGAGCAATTCCTCCCGCGTAGGCTTTTCACGGGCAGGCTTCAGATCGCCCGCACTAAACTCCAGTTCGTTCGTCGTCGAAAACACCGTCAGCCCGACCGGATAGTTATAGATAGTATTGCCGATCAAACCTTTCTCGATCACGACGTATCTAAGGCCCGCCTTCTTAGCCTCAAACGCCGCCGATATCCCCGCTGGCCCCGCACCAATAATGATGAGATCGAACATATTGAATTAAGCCTATAGCTAATAGCTTGAAGCCATTAGCTTCTTTCCAAACTCTTCAGGTACTTCGTTAGTTCCTCGATCTGTTCGCGGGTCAACTCCATGTTCCGCTTCGATTCCATGTATTTCTGCCATTCGCCGGTCATCGTCAGAGCTTTCGTCACGTCTTCGTCGAGGGCGTGGGCGGCAACGACGAGCAAGTCGCTGAGTGCTTCGTTTGCGTCCAAAAGCGATTGAATGATCGTATACGCCAGCCTGGCATTCGGCAGGTCTATATCAGGTTCGTCTTTATTGATCTGTGCAACGTCCATTTGCTTTGATTGTATCCGAAAATAGAAAAGGTTCGCGAATCGCGAACCGGTTTCACAAAACGAGCGAACAACCAAGCTAAATAAACGGCAACGGCATCTCCGTTGCGGTGGTATCGCCGACTAGGAGTTCGGTTCTTTCGGTCAGATAATCATATCGCACAAATGCGAGGGCGATGGTTTTATCCAGTTTCGGCGAGAACGTTACGGATGTGATACGCCCTCCATTTTTGCCATCGGCAGTCGTCAACTCCGACCCGGTTGCTATCGCTCCCGGTTCTGACATGGTGAGTCCGGTTAGCTGCTTCGCGACGTGGCCGCGGAAGTGGATGCGGGCGATTATCTCTTGGCCGATATAGCAGCCTTTGTTGTATGAGATCAGCCCGTCGAGGCCGAGTTCGGGGACGATCGTCGTCTCGTCCATATCGATGCCATAGAGCGGTATGCCGTTTTCGATGCGGAGCGTTTCATATACATCGTTAGAGATCAACACTAAATCAAGCTCACCGAGAGTCTCTAGAAACGCTTCCGCTAGGTCGCTGCCGACAAAACAACCAACACTTCGCCCGCCTTCGTATCGAACGCCACCTTCGCCAAGCTCGACCGGCGGCACGTAGCCAAACAACTCAAAATAACGAAACTGCGCTGAAACGTCTTCGACAAAAAAATCCCCCGCAAACGTAAACCGAAAAAGATTTTTAAAAACCTTCTCCCGCGTCGCCTCTTCGGTCTCGAACAGGAAACTATCGCCCTGTCGCACCACGCGAACGACGGCCAACAGTCTTCCTTGAGCGTTCGGAAACGCGGCCAGCATCTGACCTCCGTCCTCCAGCGTTTTCATATCGTTCGAGATCAAGCCGTCCAGAAACTGCACGGACTCTTTGCCCGAAACGGCGATCAGCCCCCGCGGCATCTCGATAAAACCCGTTCCGCCCGACCGGATCTTGTTGTAAACATCTATGTCCATTTCCCTAATCTTAGAAAATCGCTGGTCAAGAAACCACTTGGCACCACCCAAAAACTTATAACTGAGAAATCCCAATTATCACTTTACAGTTATCACCTCTCACCTATTCCGAATCAGTCCTTAGGCGTTTCAGCCGTTGGGTTTGCTATAATGAGTCATAATATATGAGCCAAATATCAGAAGCACTTATCCTGGAATCGCTTAAGCAGATCATCGACCCCGACCTGCGAAAAGACATCGTCACCCTTGGTTTTATTCGCGATATTGCCATCACCGGCGGCGACGTTTCTTTCCGTATCGTCTTGACGACTCCTGCCTGCCCTGTAAAAGAGCAGATGGAGGCCGAAGCGATCGCGATCGTCAGCGGCCTCGAAGGCGTTACCAATGTTAATGTCACGATGGACGCCGAGGTTCCGCAGGGCCGCGGGATAGCAAACAACGTAGCCATTCCCGGCGTAAAGAACATCATCGCCGTTTCAAGCGGCAAAGGCGGTGTCGGCAAATCCACCGTCGCGGTCAATTTGGCCGTGGCCCTAGCAGCTCAGGGAGCAAAGGTCGGGATCATGGACGCCGACGTTTACGGGCCGAATATCCCGATGATGCTCGGCACCGGCTACGATCAGCCGGAGGTGCTGAATGGCCAGCTGCAGCCGGTCGAGGCTCACGGGATCAAGATGATTTCGATGGCGGTGCTGGTTCCGCGTGACAAGCCGATGATTCTTCGCGGCCCGATGCTTCACGGCGTTGTGCGTCAATTTCTGACCGATGTAAATTGGGGCGAGCTTGATTATTTGATCGTCGACATGCCTCCCGGAACCGGCGACGTTCAGCTCTCGCTGGCACAGCTTGTTCCGGTTCAGGGAGCGGTTCTCGTCACGACACCGCAGGAAGTTTCCCTCTCTGATGTTCGACGTGCGATCAAGATGTTTGAGCAGGTTGCCGTTCCTGTGCTCGGCGTTATCGAAAATATGTCTTACTTCATTGCCCCGGACACCGGCAATAAATATGAGATCTTCGGCAGCGGCGGTGGTCAACGCATTTGCGACGAATATGACCTGAATTTCCTCGGCCAAGTACCTCTTGGGATGGAAGTTCGCGAAAGTGGAGACAAAGGCATTCCCGTCGTGGTCTCCAATCCCGACTCGCCACAGGCAGCCGCCTTCCGAACTGTAGCCGAAGAAGTCGCCCGTCACATATCGATCGAAGCAATGAAGCCTGAGTTGGTCATTATGTCCAAAGCTCAATAATTTTCTATGTTCGAGGAACAGAAGGAAAAAGTAGGATATTCTTTCGCACAGCGACTCGAAAGTGACTATAGCCGGCGGCAATTATGTGTAATTTTCTTAGCCGCGTCGTTAGGCAATTTGATCTCATGGGGGATCGCCCTTTTCGCACCTTCCGATGCTGCGGATTGGTTCGGGATGGCATTCGAGATCTCTGATTCGCTGTTTAAGTATTTATTGCTTTTTCCGCTGAGCTTCGCGTTTGTTATGGCATATGCGCTTTTGCGTTTGCGAACTCCCCCGGGCGACCTGAATTCGATAGCCGACACCGATGCGTTTTCGGGATACCGGGCCTCGCAGGATGCTGACAGACTACGAAATATAGTCTTGCTTTCGGGAGCGTTCGCAGGCTTGAACATTATTCTATTGGTTTTCGTCGTGGTTTTGTTGGGGAATCAGTAGGCTGCTCCTTGCGACTAACGACCGATCAGATCAGAACTTGCATTTTGGGTTAATTTTCTAGTAATATTGATTTTAATGTAAGGATTCGTTTGGCGGATTCAATATTTTAGTAGGAGACGATAAAGGATTATGTCAGCAGTAGCAGCACCAAATGTTGAGTTAGGCGTGACGGAAGCAGCGTCCGTAGAGATCAAGAAGTTCCTCGCCAGTGAAGACGACCTTCCGGAAACGGCTGGGCTTCGCGTTCGTGTCGTACCGGGTGGGTGCTCGGGCTTCCAATACAGCCTGAATATCGAAGAAGAATCGAAGGCCGGAGATTTCATTCTCGACAAATTTGGCATCAAACTTTTCGTCGACATGTTTTCAGCCCAATACCTTAATGGCGTAGTTGTCGACTATACCTCGAATATGATGGGCTCCGGCTTTACGTTTGAGAATCCAAATGCGACCGGCGGCTGCGGTTGCGGCACTTCCTTCTCAGCCTAATCGTTAAACATTTTCCTCCTCACTCGACCCGGCTTAGCGGCCGGGTCTTTTTTTTTGGAATCGGCAGTCGATTAGGTGTGTTTGTTACCATACACAGGACAACTGATTAGGATGGCGGGGGACGCACCCGGATTCTTCCCAAACAAAACTTGGGAAGAATCGGGCGTGCGAATTTCGGAAGCAATATCCGCGCTTGCGCCCGTCCGCCCAGAAGTGCTATTCTCGTTTTTAGCTGAGCAACTGGCGTCCGCATTCAGTACCATTTCTTGCCAGTGACACTTCGGTGTTTGTCGCTCGGATAAAAAAAATAAGACAGCTTGAACGTTTTGATCGATCTGCGTTGCAGATTTGTTTGTAACTTTTGTTTTCCCTTGCCTGATTCGGCGAAAATGATATCGCCATGCCTACGTTCTTCAAGTCAAATAAAATTCAGGAGAAATAAATTTTGACAGATTTCAAGAAGATCTCGCATCTTTCCATTTTTGTATTCGTATGTGCGTTTGCCGCAGTTCCGGCACTGGCTCAAGACAGGCAGCGAGTCGTAAGTACAGTCTCTAGCAGGCCCATCAATCAGCCGCCAGCCGCACAACCCGCCCCTGAAAGATCGAGACCTGTCACCTCCCCGACAACCACCAACAGCACACGCCGGATCCTTACAAACGAGATAACCGTCGCCCAGCCGCCGCTGGTGACCAAAACCACATCTTCGAAAGCTATAAATGCCGGAACTTCTACCGTTCGCCGCTCGATGTATAACGCTGCCGTCACGAACGACATGCTTTCGGCGATCCAGAGCCGTCTCGGCATTCCGTATCTTTACGGAGCTAACGGCCCGAATCGCTACGACTGTTCTAGTTTCGTATGGGCTGTGTTTGGCGATGCGGGAATGAACTTCACAAGAACGAGCGCACGTTCAATTTGGGAGATGTCGGAGCCGGTCACGGGTGATGACAAGTACGCATTCGGCACGCTGGTATTTATGAACCGCCTCGGCCACATGGGGATAGTTGCCGACTCCGAAGGTTTCTATCACGCTTCGTCGAGCAAGGGCATCACATATTCGAAATTCGCCGGATACTGGGAAAACCGAATTGTCGGATTCCGCAAATTGACCGTACCGACTATTGAAGAACTTCGCTAATTCAGAAAGAACGCACCAAAATGCCCGGAGCGCGATCTCGCGTTCCGGGCATTTTCAGTTCTATCAGACGACAAAGCCGGGGCGATGATGCCCGTTCTGAACCTTGCTGACGGCTGTGATCTTGTCGAGAGCAATAACCACTTCGCCGTTATCCTCGGACCGCAGCTTCACTATTTCTCCATCAGCCTCTATCACCGAGCCGCGAAAGACGGACGTCCCGCCGCAATTGATGTCAACCTCTTGGCCGACAAACGATTTGATAATTTCTTCCATAAGTGTGATTCGTAGCAGTTTTAGTCACTATATCACTGAATGCTCTTGGTCCCAATATCCTTTCGCACGATCCATCATGTAAAGCCTCTTTTACAGCACCATTGACCGAATTTCGGTCAACTCGGTCAAAAGAGTCGACAATTCGTTCGAAATGAGAATAAATTGTTGACATCTGTTTGTCTGTGTTATACATTGTTAGTTGTGAGTGTGGCTTTCGCCCCTCTTTCAATTCTTTACTCTAATTCACCCGCCCAAACAAAAAGATCTCAGGAGCACCTACCAAAATGAACCGACTCTTTATCCTTTCGCTAGTTATCGTCGCAGCGATCCTGTCGTTTGGTTTCTATTCTTCCACCACTTCCGGAAAAGACATCAAACTCGTCAGATCCGAAAACGCGGTTCCCGGTCGCTACATTGTCGTCCTAGATGAGAAAGCAATGGTTGCTAACACCGACCATTATCAAGCGGAGTCCGCTGCTCTCGCCGTTGCCGACCAGTACGCGGCCAACGTAGACAAGGTCTACACAAGCGCTCTTAAAGGATTTTCGGCAGAGATGTCGCCCGAACAAGCTCGCGAACTTAGCCGCGACGATCGCGTTTTGTATGTCGAAGAAGACGCTGTCGCATACGTCAGTAGTCCGACGACCACCTCTGATTGGGGACTCGACCGTATCGATCAACGAGATCTGCCGCTTAATGGTGCATTCATGTACGCCCAAACGGGTGCAAATGTAAATGTCTATGTTATAGATACCGGCATTCGTCCGACACATCAAGAGTTCGGCGGAAGAGCTTCGGCCGTGTTCGACGCCCTGACCGATGGCCAAAATGGCATCGATTGTCACGGTCACGGAACCCACGTGGCGGGAACGATCGGGAGCTCCACCTACGGAGTTGCTAAGAATACA
>JBBQTV010000042.1:0-20404 GCA_038212935.1 Pyrinomonadales bacterium
CGGTCATCGTCGCGCGTTTCGATCCGGCATTTCGCAAGAAGCGAGATGGCGAAATTCACGGTTGAGGCACCGTCGTGGAAAAGAAAAAGGGGCGGTATGTCAATTGTGCCTCCCGCGAGGTCAACTCGCGTTGGGGCAGAAGAATTAATTATCACAGGTGTCAGACCTCGGAAATTGTGGACTAGGAACTATCGAACGAACGACCTATTCTAGCCTAATGTCATGGAGAAGTTACAATCGGCTGGTTATTTTTTCGCAGCCTTGCTTTCAAGTTTTTCGGCCTTTGCTTCGGCCCGGCTGCGATCGTCGCGGTTCGGTTCGCGAGTCAAATGCAGCCGTTCTGAAAGGTCATGGAGTTTCTCTTGGGCGACCTCTTCGACTGCATGGAGTTTTTCCTCGATCTTGTGGATGGTCTCCGGGTCAGCCTCCTCCACTTTTTCTGAAAGCCAGAAACGTTCGACCGCGTACAAGGCGATCACCGCAAAAAGGATGACAAAGAACAACGCAATGCCGATCTGCTGAAAATCGCCGATGATCGATGTGATGGCTCCGCTGAAGAAATATCCCGTACCGGAAAGGACCAAAACCCATGTGAAACAGCTGATGAAATCAAGGAAAAGGAATCGCCCGAATGGCATCTTGCCAATGCCGTAAAAGACACACATCGCAGCGCGGATTCCGTAGATATATTTGGAGATCACAATTGCGAAGCCACCGAATTTGTCGATCAGCTTGTCGATCCTTGGCTGAGCCATCTGATAAAAACGATAGTGTTTTGCCTTTTCATGAAAGATACGACCGAGGCCGTACGCGATATGATCGCCTACCATTCCGCCCAAAGTGCCGAAGAGAAGTACCTTCGCAAAACTGTACGGGCCGAAAAATGAGGAATGGGCTAATGCCCCTGAAATAAGCAAGGTTATGTCGCCTTCCACCATGCAAAGGGCAAATACAGCATATATGCCATACTGCGCAATTATTTGTGAAAGTTCATCCATAAAAAGGAGGCAAAATGCAGCGTTTTGCAGGCTCCAAACAGGTTAACCCTCAGAATCCCATCAGTCAAACAATTAGGGCCCGGTCAAAGAGCCTATGAGTTGCGGTCGATATGGATCTTGAGAATTTAGTTTTGGGGCAAATGATTTGGAAGTCAGATTGTCGTAAGTAATCCGGCTCTATTCATTTGCCATCACCTCGACAGGATCGATCGTCGAGGCTCGCCACGCCGGATAGAGCGCGCCGATGAGACTGCCGCCTATAGCGATCATGACAGCGGTGACGGCCCAGCCCCAGCTGAATTCGAACGCAAGGTCGAAACTACGTGAAAGAACTGCAGAAGCGATCACTGAGACGATAAGCCCGAGCACAATTCCTAAAATGCCGATCACAAATGCCTCGCCCTGAATGGCTTTGATTATAAAGCCGCGCGAGGCACCGAGGGATTTCAGAATGCCAATTTCTTTGCGGCGTTCGGTGACGGTCGTGTACATCGAAAGCAGCACAAAGATGGTGCTAACAAATGCACCAAGGCCCACAAGGACTCGGAGGAACGTTTTCAAGCCGGGTATTCGATCTTGTGCCTCGATAACAAAATCCTGCGTAAGATTGAGTTTGTTGCCGGGAAGTTCACGGTCGATGCGGGCGGCAACCTCTGCCGGGTCAGCTCCATCGGCGATCTTGACAAGAATGTAGGTGCATTTATCGTCGGCCTCAAGCGCGTCCTGCATCGCGGCGAGCGACATCTTTATGCGGGCCCCCGAAGGAGGTGAGAAAACACCGACGATCTTGTACTGTTTATTGCCGAACAACGTCATCGTGTCGCCGATCTTAACCTGATCTTCGATGACTCGGCGTTCATCAAGAATTATCTCGTCGTTTGCGGCCGGTCCGCGTCCCTCGACTATCGACATGTCATTCATCGCGGCGAAAGGCTCCCATTCGACTCCATCGAGCTGCTCAATGCCCCATCGGCCTTTCGTACTGGCAGAGATATATCGAATGACAGGAACGGTCGAGCTGACACCTTCGATCTGTAGAAGGCGTTCGGCATATGCGGTCGGAACGGTTGCGTTAGAGCTGTCGTAGGTCATCGCCCCGGCACGCGAGAATATGATCTCCGCCTTCCAATTGGACGCACGCTTTGCCATCTCGTTCGTCATTCCTTGGGCGAGACTTGTGAACAAGATCACCAGAACGACGCCGAGAGCGACGCCGACGATACTGATCAGCGTGCGAAACGGACGGACTCTAAGATTAGCTAGAACGAGGTCGATCATTTATTCAGTGCGGCGTGGTCAAAAATGCGGGATGCGTCGTTGTCGGTAAATAATTCCCGCTTGCTGTGAAAATCCTTATATATCATATCGTAGGTTTCGAAGAGCCGGTCTGTCGAAGCCTCACGTGTGTTTTCTCGTGCGGTCGCGATCGCTGCTTCGACCTTCTTCTCACGTAGCGAAGTGTCGCCAACGACCTCACGCACAGCGGCGGCAAATGCTTCGCCGGTCGGTTCAACAAGCCATGCGTTGTCGTTCGTCGCATAAGATAAAATGCCGCCGGCATTCGGTGCGACGGTGGGAACGCCGGATGCCATGGCCTCAAGCGGTGCAATGCCAAATGGCTCTTTCGGATTTGGATGAACAAAGACATCGGCATTGGCATAAAAGCCTGCCAATTTGTCTTTATCGACATGCCCTACCTGGATGATCTTGCCCGGGAAACTTTTGGCGGTCTCGGAAGCGAGCCATTCGTCGAGCGGCCCGGCGCCAGCGACCAACAGCCGAAAATCGTGGTCCTGATCCTCGGCAAGGTGCTTCATCATCTCAACCAGCAGGCCAATATTCTTTTCAGGCGAGATGCGTCCGGCATAAAGAAGAACCGTGGAGCTTTCGGGTATGCCAGCGAGTTCGACGAGTTCTCGTCTTGTTTTATCGGATCGTTTTGCCGGCGTAAACATAACGGCGTCAACGCCTCGTGGACAGACGATAACGCGATCGGCAAGCGCTACCCGCGGAGCCCGAAGTGAGCGCCAAGTCTTGTTGAATAACCATTTCGAACGTTTCGGGTCGTTGGCAGCGAGGCCTGAATCGTAAAATTCTTCGGCCGTGTACGCTGAATTGGCGATGTGATAATCAAAACTCGGAAGTGTATAGCTGCCAATCACGCGACGAGCCAGCCATTTTCCGATCCTGCCGCCCGACATAAATGACGCAACGTTGTCGTCCATCCGTTCGCACGAGAAATGGACAAGGATGGGCCGTTCCAGCTGTTTGAACTTCCCGATCCGGATCATCGCTCCGAGCATCGACAGAGTGTACTTGTCCGTGACCTCGATGATGTCGGGCATTTCATCGAGCAGAATCCGTCGGATGATCGACCCGTTCAGCATGTATTGCCAGGGAAGGATGATGCGATAGCGTTTGTCGAAGACAGGCGAATATTTTGCGGGGACGTAATAGATCTTTGCAAACTCATTGACGATCTCGACAGATTCGGTCTCGCCGGGTACGATCAATCGAACCTCGCGTTGCCAGCGTTCGGCGGCTGCAAGCAGGTTGTTGTAGGAAGTGCTGATGCCGCCCGAATTCTTGTGATAGTAGTTGGTTATGTGGACGGTTCGCGGATGCTTTTTCTTCAACGTATTACCTCTAGACCTTCCGCTTTCCCCAGAAATGCAGCGAAGACAAAACCACCGCTATGAACATAAGGATCATTCCGTCGATTCCCCAAAACTTCACCAAGAAGATTTCCTTCCCTCCGCCATACGTCCAGTAGATCCGATTTGTAAACGCCCAGCAGAGCAGTTGAGCAAATACGCCGAAACCGCCGAACGCCAGCAGTGCACCCACATACGCTCCGCGTCGGAGCAACGAGGCGATCTCGTTGGGAATAAAGGCAATGAACTCGAAAATGATGCGGGGCAGGCGAGAGATGTCGCTCAGCAAGGACTTACTTTCGGATTCGCCAACGATCATAATGCCGCGACGCATTGCAAAGATCGTAAACAGCGCAGAAATTATCGAAAAACAGATAGACCGAAGCACAGCACCGCCTGTTAGATTCTGCGTTTCGGTCACATGGGCGAAAGCGTATTGGACGGCGAATTCAAATAGGTGGCTCACGGCCGGTACGATCAAAAGAACAGCGAGAACGGCCTTCCATGCCGGCTCGACATGGCGAAACGACTGGATCAACGCCCCGCCCACGCCTGCGAAGAAAAAGCGAAACAGAAACTGAGCTGTCGCAGCTCCGATAGCGAGCCGAAGCGATTCGCGGTTTATCAGATATGTGACCAGAAAGATCGGAGCCCGCACGATGCCGCTCATGATCGCACCCTTATAATTCCAAAAACGGACAAACTGCGACGGCCGCCTGACAAGCGAACGAAGGGCATCGCCGATCGAATCAGACGGTGCTTCAGGGGTTGTTTCTTCGAATGTCAGTTCCTTCATTTTCGACTTCTACGCCGAGAACAAGTTTGCATCATTGCGGGCCATTATCAAATTGGTGTTCCCATTTCACAGGTTGTTTTGCTTTACAATTTTCTCTTTAACGATGCGAAGCGTCTCGTCGTATCCGCGATAAACTTCGGCGAAAACCGAATCCCACGAATTCGCCAGAGCACCTTCACGTGACTTGGTCCGCATCTCATTTAGCTTTTCGGTATTCTCGATCAGATCAACAACATGACTGATAAAATCATCTTGATTCGCAGCGATGTAACCGGTCTCGCCGTGCTTTACAATGAACTTGGGACCGCCCTTATCGGTAACGATCGAAGGCACGCCGGAGGCCGCTGCTTCTTGGGCAACATTCCCATAGGCATCTGTTTCAGAAGGGAAAAGGAAAATATCCATGTTGGCGTAAGCCTCGGAAAGTTTCTCTCCGGCGAGGAAACCGGTGAATTTCGCCTTTTTTAGCTTTTTTTGTAAGTATTCGCGTTCGTTCCCTTCACCCACAATTAGAAACTCGTAGTTTGAAATCCCTTTGGCGATAAGCGCCTTTTCTAGCTTTACAAACATCCGCACGTTTTTTTCAGCCCGAAGCCGGCCAACCGAGCCGAGTCTTCTTATACCGTCCGAAACGGTTCGTTTCTGCGGCGAGAATTTTTCCGCGTCCACCCCGCGTTTCATCAACAAAGCCTTTCGATGGGTACCGTTGCCGAGAAGGTCGATCAATTCCTGGTTTGGGGCGAGGACGACCTTCGGCATTTTGTAATATAGAACCGCACCGTCCAATATTTTTCGCTCTGCCAATCCGGCAACTCCATCTGTAAATCGTTCAGGAAGAAATCTAAACATTCGACGGAGCCGCAAGGCCGCAAACTCATGCAGATTGGTGTGCCAAGAGGCGATCAGTGGTTTCTGAAGCTTCCATGCCAGATAGGAACCCAGAATGCTGACATCGTTCAAGCCCGTAATATGAAAGATGTCAGGCTGAAAGTCTACTATTGCCTTCAAAACTCTGTTGGTATGCCTCTGAAATAATGGGTCATAGGCCAGATCTTCGTCGAGCTTAACGGAAGCAAAGGAGCGCTTTAGTTCGAGAAACTTTACACTTCCTTCCTGACGGCTCTCGGTTTTATGGCCGCCGTAGATCGCAAGGAATGGGAAGTCATTACGCTGAGCATAACCGACCAGCCGCTGGCAGGTCATTGCGGCTCCGTTAACTTCCAAAAATGAATCGGCAAAAAACGCTACTCGCAAAGGCTTGTTCACAAAGATTGTCTCAACAAAATATATCGGCGGTCCAGGACCGCCGCAAATCACTAAAGATTTATTGGAGCGAAGCTACAGAAACCACCGGATCACCGGGCTTCTACAGGTGTCTCCGTGGAAAGGGGCGGCAATACTTCATCGATCTGAGGTAACTCAAAGTCGCTGATTGTAAGGTTCTTTGGTATTCGATCTTTCTTTTCGCGAGCTAGCCGAAAGAGCGGCCTGGCGGCAGGGCTGCCAAGAATTCCGAGTGTCCAAACGGCTACACGCAGCCAGGCTGGCCCGCCTCTGTCCCAGTGCTCCGACAGCGGCCGAACCCCATGGCCGTCACGAATATCATAATGAACGCGGTCAAACCATTTCTTTCTTCCCTCGGGAAATTCGTTATAGTATTTGAGGATCTCGGCAAACGAATTCAATTGGCGCGAATGAAGCGGATGTTCATACTCCGGCAAAAGTACGATCTCGCTTCGTTTATCAACCCTTATCTCATGGACGAATTCTTCAAATGAGCCGGCGTTCGTCACGTTGATAACGGTATTCGGCTTACAGCCGTGCCGATCGCCGCCGGTTGCAAGGGACATGTCCATCGCTTCGGCCAATTCGATCACAGCTTTATTTTCCGACCAAGATCGAAAGCCATTTACTTCTAAAGCGTGGATCCATCGGCCGTGGACCCTTAGAAAATCCTTCAGCAGAACTTTATGACGCTCTTTACCGACCAGTTCAATGTCCCAGATCGGATGATTCAGAATGATTAGAACGCCGGGGAGTTCGTTCAGCATCGCGAACGTTTCTGTCAGTTTTTCTTCAGTATGATTATCTTCGACGAAGGTGTAATCTAGGAGCGTTTGAGTGATCTCGGCGGCCGATTCTTTCGGAAGGTTGTGGACACCGACGTGAAAAAAGCCAAAATCGAAAGGGACGGTCCATTCCATCGAGATCGGTGCGCGAGCATTTTCCGCCTGCTCATTAACGATCAATGTCGCGTCTATGCTGTCATGGTCCGTAAGGGAAACTATCGCATCGAGGCCCGCATCATTGATCTGCTGTTTCTCGATCTCGTAGACCGCATTAGGAGAAAGCGGCGGTGACCAAAAGGCCTCTGAAAAATCCGGATAGATGCCTTCGCGCTCAAAATACAGCCTCTTCTCGCGACGCCAGAAGCGGGCAATTATCGGCAGCTTTTCAGCATAGTGCGGAACAAAATCGAGCATCTCCTTTGAGAGCTCAGTATGACAGTGAAGCGAAACGCCCGTTTTAGCATTTTTGCTCAGGCTTTTTGCACTCTGGCCAATGTTCAGCTTTGTTCTTTTCAGATCCATATTGAACTCCGTTACCGGCGTCAATCAAACGTATAAAATTACCAAATTCGGACCAAGAAGTAAATGAGTAGATGCGGCGGCTGGCTGCATTGTTGCTAACTTCCACATCGTGGCGACTATAGCCGACGCATGTAAACAAAATGCAACACTTTTTATAAAAAAGCTGTCATAAACCAAAAGACTGCGGTGTTTTCAGTTCAGTAATCGAATTTCGCGGTTCGCGAACAATTGAGGATACATAATATGAGTTGGCTTTATTCCATAATTTTTGCAGGTTTAATGATCTCGTCGCCGGAACTCGCTCCGGCCCCAATCTCGGAAGTGCAGCAGGTCGAGACCGGGCTCGCCGAAGAGAAGCTCGACGTCACGGAGAAATTTGAACAGACCTACCCGCTTTCTCCAGATGGTTCGGTGAGTGTTTCAAATATCAATGGTCCGATAGTTATCGAAGCTTCGGATCGAAACGAAGTTCGCCTCGAAGCGACAAAGATCGCCGACTCCGCCGAAACATTAGCCGAGGTTGATATTGAGGTCGAGTCGCAGCCGAATTCGCTCAGGGCCGAAGCTAAATACAAAAGTTGGCGATATAACGATCAGAGCGATCGTCGGCGGTCCCGAAGGATAGTGGTGCATTTCAAGCTGATCGTGCCGCGGACGGCCGAGCTTCGCGCGATCGAATCGGTCAATGGGACCGTCACGGTGTCTAATTTCACACGGTCGACGACCGTGTCAGTCGTAAACGGCGATGTTGTTGCAACAAACCTGAGCGGTTCGGCAAAGCTTTCGACGGTCAATGGCCAGGTGAATGCAGGTTTCGAAAGTGTTCAGCAAGGCACGGCAGTTTCGTTAAATACGGTGAACGGAAGGGTAAATCTGACCTTGCCGTCGGACGTAAATGCGACGCTGAGAGCTGAATCGCTTAATGGCGAGATCACCAATGAATTTGGCTTGCCGGTAAAGAAGGGCAAATACATAGGCCGAAGCCTTCACGGCCGAATAGGCAGCGGAGAAACAAGGATCACTCTTGACAGCGTCAATGGAGGCCTTTCGATCGCACGTAAGAAAGACGGAAAGGCTCCTAACCATGTCGAGAACCTACTTTCCGCCACTGCGGATGATGAATCCGTCAATGTGGGCCGCACAAGAGCACGTGCGGCCTCTTCGCGCGCGGCAACGGCGGCGATGGCCGATGCACAACGTCGGAAGGAAGCCGCTCTACGACAGGCGCAAGAGGAACTGTCGCGAATGAACGTCGATGAGCAGTTGGCGGCCGGATTATCTCCAGAGATACTCGAAAAGGCGATCGCACATGGCCTTGAAGCCAGTTCGATCGCTCTTAACAGACTGACTCGCGTGAATTGGACCGGCGGCCTGCCGACTCTGAAGAAAACGAGTAGGACGTTCCCGGTAAGCAAGGTCCCAACCCTGTCGGTCGAAGCGTCCGAGTGCATTGTTACAGTCCGCAGTTGGGATAAGCCCGAGGTCAGTTACACAATGACGGAAATGGTAAACCCCACAGGCGAATCAGGCTCGGTCACCGAGGACGTAAGCGAAAATACGATTTGGTTCCGCGTCCGCGGAGAAATGCCGCCAATGATCGGTGCTTTTTCTCAGGGCGGTACGCCCCGCATCGAGATCTACGTGCCGCGGAAAGCGGATATTTCAATTCGATCGGATTCCGCTGTTAACATCACTGGTGTGAATGGCGATATAAATGTCGTTTCCGAGGACAACTTGGTTACTATCCGCGATACGAATGGGCAATTAAACCTGAACATGTCTGACGGATCTGCTCGTGTGCTCGGAGTGAGTGGTGCCTTACAGTTGACCGCACGCGAAAGCGAGAGTCACATCGAGGGCAGCTTCGAATCGTTTAAGGCCGATGTCGATCGCGGCAGCCTCACGCTCACGCTACCTGCAGCACTGAACGCTCGGCTTGTCTCAAACGTGCCGTTATCAGTTCAGCGTACTGATGCAAGACCGGACGGTGCCCGCATTCTGCAGTTTGGAACCGGAGGTCCTGAATACAATTTCACCATAAACGAATCAGACGTTGTCATCCGGGACATCAATGCGCTAGAAAGCTACTGACTTGCTCCGAGGAGGGAAGCGGCACATAGCGAAAAGAAATTCGATTGAAACTTTCTGACCACATTTACGTTGTAGTCATATCGAGCATCCACGCTCCGTAGACGGAGACTGCATTAATATGTTCCGGACAAAAATACTAATTTTTACATTTTTTATATGCTCGGTGGCATTTGTTAATGCACAGCCCACACCCGCAGAGCCAAACGGCGAAGCAACTGATACGGCATTAATAACAGGGCGAAAGGGGAAAGTTTCGGTTCCCCCTGAAAAGCTCCGGCCGATCTCAATCCCTTTGACAGATACCGTCATTACTGTCGACGGAAGGCTTGATGAAGGAGCATGGCAGTCCGCCGCGACCTTCAAGGATTTTTATCAAACAAGCCCCGGTGACAACATCGCTCCGTCCCGGCCGACCGAAGTTTTCATGTTCTACGACGAAAAGCACTTGTACATCGCGTTCAAATGCTGGGACGAAAGAGACAAGATCCGGGCTACCGTCGCCCGCCGGGACAATGTCTTTGGCGAGGATAATGTCCGCATCTGGCTCGACACCTTCGATGACCAGCGGCGAGCGTACGTACTCGGGTTCAATCCGCTCGGCATTCAGCAGGACGGGATCTACACGGAGGGCCGCGGTGCTGATTTTTCCGTCGATATCGTGATGGAATCGAAGGGTATCATCGAAGATTGGGGATGGTCGGTAGAAGTAAAGATACCGTTCAAATCCCTTCGGTACTCAGCCGGCAAAGGTAAGAATTGGGGCTTCAATGCGGCCCGCAACATCGATCGGTTCAATGATGAATTTACGCAGTGGCTCCCCGATGACCGCGATATATCCGGTTTTTTGATCAAGCACGGAAAGATCACAGGCCTCGATTCGATCAAATACGAACGGACGCTTGAGATAGTACCGAGCGTAACCGTCTCAGAAACTGGCCGCCGAGTGCGGACGATCTCGCGATATCAACTGCAGAATGGCATTATCGACCCGGGCAGATTCGTGAACCAGCCGGTGCAGACCGAGCTTGGGGTGACGGTCAAATACTCGCTTTCGCCCAACATCACACTCGACGCAGCGATCAATCCTGATTTTGCTGAGATCGAGGCCGATGCACCGGTCGTTTTGGCAAATCAGCGATTCCCGATCTTCTTTGCGGAAAAACGGCCGTTCTTTCTCGAGGGACAGGACATTTTTACCACACCGCTGAGCATCTTCTATTCTAGAACCATCGTCGACCCGGACTTTGCGGCTAAGCTGACCGGAAAGATCGGCAAAACATCGTTCGGGTTTCTTGCGGCCAGTGACAAGGCACCGGGCAATTATGATGAGGATGACCGAAATGACCCATCAATACGGCCGCGGATCGACGAATTTCTGGATAAGAACGCCTTGTTCGCAGTCCTAAGGATCAAACGCGATTTTGGAAAGGAAAACAACATCGGGTTCATGACGACCTATCGAGATTTTCCCGAGCAAAAGAATTTACTCGCAAGCGTCGATGGGCGGTTAAAACTTTCACCTAAGATCACTTCGCAATTCCAGATCGCGGGAGCGATATCGAAAAGATGTTTCTTCGATCCGGAATTCGATCCAAATGCAGATCCGCTTCAAGCCGCCCGGAATAGCGAGATCTGTGGAGGAGGAACCTTCGGGGGAATAACGCTGCAAGGAAGCCAGTTCAACGAATACCGAAAAGGAAGCGGCGTCGGATATTATGCGAATCTTGATTCCACCGGAGATCGACGCGGTTGGGTCGTCGAAGTCGGCGGACGAAGCGGAGATTTTCGGTCAGACGTCGGTTTTACAAGGCGTACTGATACGAATTTTGTATTCGCAGCCAACCGTGTCAGTACAGAATCAAAACCGGCAGCGAGCATCATCCGTGCATCATGGGTACAATTCTCAGGAGTTGATTATGACTGGAGCGGACGACTGCAGCGGTTTCGGGCAGGCACAAATATAAGTCTAAACCTGCAGCGAAGTACGAATCTCAACGTCGAATCCGCGCTCGCCTACGAAAAGCTTTACGAAGAAGAGTTCGGCCTTCGACGATTGCCGACGCGGCCAACCGGAACCTTTCAGGGAGCCCCCACCCGAGCGGCTTGGCAGCAGATCGTGTCCGGAAACCTGAATCAGACGCTGAACAAAAAATTCAACTACGGGGTCTTCGTTGGATTCATAAACAACGCGTTCGACTTCGATTTCGGCTCCAGCGGACTTCTTAATCCGGGGACCGGCCAGCAGTTTGATGCTGAGTTTTACGGCGAGGTAAAACCGACCGATCCTTTAAGGGTCTCGTTGTCGTACCGCAAAAGCCGGCTTGTTCGCAATGACACGAAAAAGCGAGCATTTGACGCCGATCTGCTAAGTTTACGATCGACCTACCAGTTTTCGCGGTTCCTATTCGCAAGAATGCGCCTTGATTACGATTCGATCCGGAACAATTATGCGGGCCAGATGCTTTTCGGCTGGAATCCAAATCCCGGCACCGCATTCTATGTTGGTTATAACGATAACTTCAATTATGGCGGCCTTAGCCCATTCACAGGCCAGCCCGAGCCCGGATTTGAGAGAAACACAAGAACTTTCTTCATAAGAGCTTCTTACCTGTTTCGAAAGAGTTTTTAACGCTTGGCCCTCCTAGATCCAAGCAGGAGCGGCGAGGCCACGGCCTCGCCGCTTCTTTTTGTTTAAGCTTATGCTTAAAAACTTCTTGTAATTAATTAACTAATATTGTATAAACATAAGCGGACAAACCGTTTCTTGCATCAATCACCGTAAAAAGGAGTCACCATGAAGTTAGTTCGAAGCATTTTATCGATCACGTTATGTCTTTCTCTCTCATCAATTATGACGCTTTCGGCAGTTGCCCAAAGCTCTTCGGTTCAGGACTCAAAGGCCGCCCTTCAGCGAGGTTACCGGACCGGTTACTCTGACGGATACATGTCGGGGTATCGGGATTCGATCGATAACGCCGCGAAAAATATTCGGGATAACCGCGAATACCAGGAAGCCCGTCGCGCATATAGTACGGAATACGGATCGCTGGAAGACTATCGTGATGGATATCGCCAGGGATTTGAGATCGGGTATGAAACTGGATTTGAAAAGCGTTCATTCGAGTCGGCAGTGCCACTGACTCTGGCAAAACGCGGGCTTGAAAAATTAGACGGCCCACTCCCGACGACTCAAACTCCGGTCGAAACCAGGGTGGCAACGACGACGTCCGCTCCGATAGAGGCTGCCGTTGAAGCGACCACCATTTCCGAACCGGTAGTTGCCGAGGAACCAATCGTCACGGAGCCTGAAACGCCGGCTAACGACATCCGAGACACAGAGATCGCATCGCAGATCCCTCCGGCGGCGACCACTTCGGGAACGACCGCTGATCCGATCCGAAAGGTTAGCTATATCAGTGACAATGAGGCGATCATCGTCATACCGAAAGATACAGAGCTGATCATCGAGATACAGGAACCGTTGAGCACGGATCGAAACGTCGCGGGTGATAAATTTACGGCCAAGATCGTCTCGCCATATGAGCTGGAGGGTGCGATCATCGAAGGCCGCGTCGAGCGAATCACCCAGCCGGGCCGCATCAAACGACGGTCGGAGATGCTGCTCGCATTTGACCGCGTCGTCCTGAACGAAGATCGTTGGAGCAATTTCAGTGCGATATTGACGGAAGTGATGCCGGTCAAGGGTGACAATGTTCGATCGGTCGATAACGAGGGGTCGGCCGTTGGCAAACGTTCGGTGAAGGAAGACAGTATCAAGATCGGGGCGACGACAGGTGCGGGACTCGGCATTGGGGCATTGACCGCTGGCCCGGTCGGTGCGGCTGTTGGAGCAGGTGTTGGGGCCGCTTTTGGGGTCGGTGCGGTGGTCATCGAACGCGGTAAGCATATTAAGCTTAACGGTAATCAACAACTACGGATAAAAACGAACTTCGAGACTCGGATCCGATAGCGGAACCTAGAGGTTGCCGGGCCGCGGAACGCCGAAGTGTTCATTTCTCCTTTTTGAACGCTTCGCTCCCGCGGCCATTTTCGTTTATGCGCCGATATTTACCGAATCTGTCGGTGCAGACTTTGCGAAACCAAAAATAGATGGTGTGAGCGTAACGCACTCAATGCTTGTATAAAGGCGGTTTATCGTCTAAAATCAAAGGTTCGAACAAAGTAGATATTAAACAACGAGATCAAATAAAACGATGAGTACAGCAACAGAATCAACCGCAGCGACCGCCGGACTTCGCGGTGTGGTCGCGGCCCAAAGCTCGATCGGCGATGTCGACGGCGAAATGGGCATTTTAATTTATCAGGGATATGACATTCACGATCTGGCCGAGCATTCGACATTTGAAGAAGTAGTATTCCTTCTCTGGAACGGCCGCCTGCCAAAAGAAGACGAGCTTGCAGATCTAACCGCTCAGTTCCGCTCGAACTATAGCGCACCGGCTGAAGTTATCGCGTTGATGAAGCAGTTTCCGAAAGACGCGGAACCAATGGATGTCCTGCGCACAGCGGTCTCTTCGCTCGATTTCTTTGACAAAGCCGGGCATGGCACAGACCGTGAGAATGCGACCAAGGCGGCGATAAAGCTCACCGGACAGATCGGTACCATCGCGGCCGCATGGGACCGCATACGGAATGGAAAGGACGTTGTTGAGCCGGACACCAGCCTTTCGATCGCTGAAAACTTTTTGTACATGCTCCGCGGTGAAAAGGCTGATGCTGAAGAGGCGCGGATGTTCGACATAGCGTTGATTCTTCACGCCGATCATGAGCTGAACGCCTCTACCTTCACGACCCGTGTCGTTGCTGGTACTCTCGCCGACATGTACGGAGCAGTAACTGCTGGTATCGCTGCACTTGCAGGCCCGCTGCACGGTGGTGCGAATACCAACGTGATGAAAATGCTTACGGGGATCGGTGAGTTGGACAAAGTCGATTCATTTGTCGAGAATGCACTCGCTGAAAAGAAAAAGATAATGGGCATTGGCCACGCGGTATACAAAACCGAAGATCCGCGTGCGACGTGGCTCCGAAAGTTCTCGAAGACGATGGCCGACCGCAAAGGCGAGCAGAAATGGTATGAGATGTCGCAGCGGATCGAGCAGATAATGCACGAACAGAAGGGAATGTTTCCGAATGTCGATTTCTATTCCGCTTCGACCTATTACCTGATGGGTATTCCGCTAGACCTTTTCACGCCGATCTTTGCAGTAAGCCGAATCTCGGGGTGGACGGGGCACATTCTAGAGCAATACGCACATAACAAGCTCATTAGGCCGCGTGCTGAATATATCGGGGCCCGCGACCAGAAATATGTTCCCATCGGCGAAAGATAAGTCAGACATCAAACTTAGAAAGAAGAAGCTCCGGTTCACCGGGGCTTTTTCATTTGTCATAAGTCGATCGGACGCAAAAAAAAAGCGGACCCGAGGCCCGCTTTCGCCAAAAAATGAAATACGATCTAAGCCATAAATCCTAGATCGGACGATGTGAAATTCCCGATATTCGGAAAAACATCTGCCATCTGATTTTCAGGCAGTCCGTACCAGCGAGCCAAGGTCGCCGCATACTGTTCCACCGATGTCGTGGGTATCCAGCGGCCGCGTGCACCTGAGCCGTTGCTGGTATCGTCCGGCCCGGCGGTGCCGATGGTCAGTGTCGGAAACGGCGTACCGTTTGTCGTGTTCATTCCGTAGAAATTACCGCCCAACACACTGCCGCCGATAACGAACATATGATTGCCCCAAGCGTGGTCCGATCCAACGTTAGCACCGGAGCTGGCAGGGTTCATCGTTCGGTTGAAGTCGGAGAGCGTGAAAGTGGTGACGTCGTTCTGCACACCTTGTACGCCCATCTCATCATAAAAAGCCCGGACAGCCTGACCGTATTGGCTAAGCAGGGAAATGTGCTGCGTTAGCTGGCCGTTGTGGGTATCAAAGCCTCCGATCGAGCAGAAAAATATCTGGCGGGTTACGTTTAGGTCCGTGCGCTTCTTGATCAGCCTGGCTATCTGGCGAAGCTGCCGCCCGATTCCCGTATTGGGAAAGGTCACGGTAACGTCTTGCGACGTCTGCAACGCGGCATTCGCCTGGATGGCAAGATCCGTCACATGGCTTGCAGCCTGAACGAAATTCGATTCCAGATCAATAGTGCGAAGCTGGTTGAATGCCGCCTTGCGGGCATTTCCCGCTGTGTTATTCGGAAAACCCGACGGGTTTAGAACGTTCGCGAGCGACGTATTCGAATCGTTGATCGCAAGCGGAAGCGTAAGCTGGCCTGCTGTAAAGAGCTGGGCACCGGCGATCGATGTGATCATCGGAAGCAGGGCTCCCGGATTGCTTGAGGCCGTCATACGGTCCGAAATGCGGCCGCCCCATCCGGTGAAGGCTTGCGTATTAGAGACGCTCGTCTGCGACTGATTCACCTGATCAGAATGCGAGAAGAGCTGATATGGCTTGGGCACCGAATTATTCTGATACTGAGCTTTGGTCATCGGCGCTACCAGCGTTCCACAGTTGGTCACGGCAGCCATTTTGCCTTGGGTCCAAAGCTCATGAACGCCATTATTGATACCGCCCGTGACCGGGCCGAGGGCGGGGTGCAGGCCATAGGTGAGGCCTCCCATTCGCGGCACAGTTATCGGGAGCAGCGTTCCCTGCGCGAGAGCTAAGCCCTGCGTGCTGCGTGTCGCGGCATAAGCTGCGTAATTGCTCAACGTCGCGTCACTATGGTTCGGAACGATCATATTGTTGCCGTCGTTTCCGCCGGACCAATAGATCAGTACGAGAGCCTTATAATTACCACCGGCGTCAGAAAACGTCGGCTGCTCTTCCATCTTTTGAGCCAGAGCGCTCATCAGGCCCATGTGCTCCATCTGCGTCGCGATCGCCGCCATACTCAAGGCGCACGTTGATTTTTTCAGAAAGTCTCGTCTTGATTCATTCATTGTTATCACCTCTGTACCTGATATTGCGACGAGGTCGCGACTAAATAGATGGCCGCCTGTGCACGAGCACGGGCACTGGTCGTTGATGCTGCGACGATCGCAGGCAAGATCGCCTGACGCATTTGCGGCGACATGCGGCCGTGCAGCAATCGGTAATTGAGTTCGTCAAGCAGCCGATTGCCGTACGGATCGGCGGCCGCGAGTGCCTCCATTTCCGCGAAATCGAGTTTCGTTCCAAGAGGACGAGTCTCGGCAACGCTCAATTGGCTGTAGACCATCGTATTCATCACATTAGCCCTGGCGATGGAGGTCCCGGTCGTCATTATCCCAAACTCCGGCCCAAGTATCGATGTACCTGGAATGACATAGTCCGGGGAATAGTAATTGAAGACCGTCGGTGAATTGAACGGATTTTGGCCTATTGGATTCGTCAATGCCGTGATCGCCCCATCGCTCTGCTGCGAGAGGTCGAACGATTTCACATCGAATGCCTTGAAAAAGTTCGTGAGCAGCTGGACCGGTTCGCGTAGTTTACCAAAGTTCGGATCCGTCTTAATGTCTCCGCGAGCCTCGGGGTCTAGCAGGATCGAACGGATGACCGACTTCATGTCACCACGGACGCCCAAACCGTTGTTGTTGAAGACAGCGGCGACGCGGCCGACATACGCCGGGGTCGGGTCGCTGGTTACCAGATGTTGGATCATCAACTTGCTAACGAAGGGGCCAACGTTGGGGTGATAGAAGATATTGTCTAATGCGAGTTCAAGCTCATCATTTCCGTTTAGGTTAGCGGCGATATTCTGGTTGACCGCGTTCGGATATGAAAGAAGGGTCTTCCCCGTTACATTGTGATTGTTTTGGTTAAGGATCATCGGATCCTTGTAGTTCACGATGCCGGGAGCAGAATTTGCACAAGTCGTATTACAGAACGACCATCCCGTGAAAACCTTTGTGAAATTGTCGACGTCTTCCTGGTCATACGTGGGGATCGGGTTGCCCTGGCCGTCCAGTATCAAAGTGCCGTCTTGGTTGAGCATGAACAGGCCAACTGTGAATAGCTGAAGGATCTCCCGCGGATAATTCTCGTTGGCATTGTTCTTCGTGCTGCGGGCCATATCCAGGTAGTTGCCCATGCCCGGATTCAGCGTCATGTCCTTCATCAGGTCACGATAATTGCCGAACGCATGCTGTGACAGGATCTTGTGATACGCAAGCATCCAACTCGACTGCTGCGTCGTGCCGCCCGCACCGGATATGACCCAGATCTGCGAAAGAGCCCATGAAACTCGGTGCCGGAGCTGCGGCTCGCCGTAGAAAGCCTCTTTCACGAACCAGTTCTGGGCCGGAAACATCGAATAATGATCACGGGTGCATTGACGGTATTCAAGCGTCGAGGTCGGCAAGAACATACCGCAGCCGATGGTCACGTTTCCTTGGTCAGTCGATTTTAACGGGATGTTTGGATACGGATTGGCTAATGACGGATACGGAGCCTCAAACTGCTCGGCCAGGTATGTTCTCAACCCAATACGGCGGATCCGCTGATCGAGTGCAGGTGTAGAGCCGAACGTTGCCTGTTGCAGGAAACGCATCCGATCGCCCGACCAACGATAGCCGACGAGATCGGTCGAATCGTCAAAATTGTTCTCGGATGTCTTATCGTACTGACTAATTTTTGACAGCGGGGTTGGCTCGAGTGCCGCGGTCACCCTAAGGTCGCCTCCCATTTGCCCGTAACCGAGCAAAACCTGATTGCTTGAAAGGCCACGCCATGTTAATCGTACCAGAAGATCGCCGTTCGCTTCGGGCGGCGTCCAGTATCCGATCTCGTCTCGCAAAATGATCGTGACGGCGTAAACGTTCTTCGCTTCAACCGGAGCAAGATCGATGACAGGAAAGCGATAGGTCCGCTTTTGCGAATCCTCCGCATACACTCGGAACGCATTCGCACCTTCACCGGGCATAAGGTCAATATTTGTTACGAATATTTTCACCTTTGAACCAGGGTTAAAGGCCTGCTCGCGGAACGAAACGCTACGGCCCTTTCCAAGCCCATTATCCTCTACCGCGAGACCGCGTACCGAATCGTCATGGCTCAGCAGTACGGGCACCGGTGAATTCGGGTTTGGGTCAGTTTGACCGAAAACCGTACCGGCGCCAAAAAACGTGATTAACATGAGACTGAAAAGTGCGGATGCAGCTTTCCAATTGGATCTAGGCATAACCAAACCTCCCTGAAAGGCGACAAGCTAAAGACCTGATTGTTTCAAAAATAACGTGAAGGAAACGCTTGTGGGGTAAACGGTGTTATACAATGCCAATAAATATAAACTAACAATCGTAATCTATTCCTAAAATATTAATCGATTACTTAGTGCTAAGCGATCATATTTTGGAATTAGACGTTCGATCCTGGAGAAAAGCCGAGATCTTGCAAAGTTTTGTAAACTTTTGGAGTACCGTAAACAATACGAATAATGACACGCCAATTCAAGCTCAAATCTCCGCCCGGTTTTAGTTTTCGCTATACCGTTGAAAGTCACGGTTGGTACGACCTGGCTCCGTTCGCATACGACCAGGCCACGCAACGATTGCGATATGCGATGAATCTCGAGAATGGTCAAACGGCCACGATCGAATTTGCCGAGGTTAAGGGAAACATTTCGATAAACGCTGACGACAAGATTGAACGAAATACGGCGATCGGGATATTTGAACGCATTTTTAGAGTTGATGAAAATTTTGACGAGTTTTACCAGATCGTAGGTACCGAAACATCCATCGTTTGGGCCGCAGTTGCCGGTGCCGGTAGACTTCTGCGTTCAGCTACTGTCTGGGAAGACCTTGTAAAAACGATGTGTACGACGAATTGCTCGTGGGGACTGACGAAAAAAATGGTCGCAAATTTGGTCGAGAATCTTGGAAATGCGAACGATCAGGGTACGAAGGCGTTCCCGACTCCGGAGGCTATGGCGGCCGTGAATGTGAAGTTTTATCGCGATGTCATACGTGCAGGTTACCGTTCACCGTATTTCTTCGAACTCGCCGAAGCAGTGGCCGGCGGCTCGATCCATCCGGAAGCCTGGCTCAAGAGCGACCTGCCCACGGTGGATTTGAAGAAGGAACTAAAGCGTATAAAAGGCATCGGCGATTATGCGGCCGAGAACATGCTTAAACTTCTGGGGCGTTACGATGGCTTGGCTCTCGATTCGTGGCTCAGAAGCGGCTTCTACAAAAAACATAACCGGGGCAAAGTGTGCGCAGATAAAAAGATCGAACGGCATTATGCACGCTACGGAGACTGGCGGGGATTGGCGATCTGGTGCGACATGACAGAAGACTGGTTTGAGACGAAATAAAACCTCGCGCCGACAAAGGGCCTTCGCGAGGTCTCGTTAAATGACAAATTTCCTATTCTTTCGGTTCTACCAATTTCATGTTTTCGACCGGAAATCGGCTGTCAACGAATTGAAGATGCAGCCGCGTGCGTCCATCCTCGCTTTCGTTTCGGTTACAGACGACCGCAAGGCCAGAAAAGTCATATTGTTCACTGATGAATTTAACGCGGTCGCCGACCGCGACATCGAGGTTTGAGAACACTGCTGCACCGTTCTTCGACAAATTTTCAGTAAGAGCCTTTGCCCCTTTGAGCGACTTTTTATCTTTGTCTACAAGCGAAAGATAGACGTCGATCGCCTGCCAGTATCGCACATCCCGACGGGCCTTAAATTCGCTTTTCGCGGGTTCGACCTTCCATAGGCCGTCGCCGTTCATCCCGCAGATACGATAATTTCGAGCGGGATCATCATGATACGTCGATGGGGCATTCTTGCCGATAAACGCAACGCCGACGTGGTATCCGTCCAGGTCGTCCGCTTGCGAATGGTGGCTGTGTTGTACCAGGCCCCAGACACGGTAAAATTCTTTGTCATGGTCATAGCACCGCATCTGGGCTGGCAGAGGAAGCATTAGCGATATCAATCGCCCGGCCTGACACTCGCGCGGAAAAAAGAATCCGGCGCCGGTCGGCGAGAAACTGATCACGTCGGCGACTTCCTTCCAGCTTTCGCCTTCGGCATCTTTACCTTTGACAACGGCATTCATCGCAACACTGGTAGGCTCTTCGGTTGCGATGGGAATTTCGGTTAGAACTGACATTTTTTACTCCAAGTACAGATCGTTAAATATTAGGGCGTTATGAGGTTGGGGGGGCTGGCAGGTTACGCGATGCCCGCCAGTGGGAATAGATGATCGATGAATTCGAGATGCAGCCTAACTATGCCGTCATGTCCAACTCTTTTGCCGCGAAC
>JBBQTV010000043.1:0-20036 GCA_038212935.1 Pyrinomonadales bacterium
GTTGGTTTGCCCTGCAGGGCGATGTCGGCGACGAGTTCGTCGACGTCAAGCACTTTGCCAAGCTCGCTCGCTTTCGACGTGTTGTAAACGCCGGCGATGATCACGTAGTCGGCATACGAGAATGCCTTGGAATACGGTTCCTGAAAAACCGCCAGCCGCGACGACCACGTCCGCGGCTCGAAAACGGCGATCAGTCGACGATCAGCGTACTTCATTCGCAATGCCTTTAGCGTTTCGCCGACGGCGGTCGGGTGATGGGCAAAATCGTCGATCACGGTGATGCCGCCCACCGTTCCGCGAACCTCCATCCGTCGTTTGACGGATTTGAAAGTGTCGAACGCCTCCTGAATCTTCTCCTTCGATATTCCCCACGCATCCGCTGCGATGATTACCGCCAGGCAATTTCGGATATTGAATTCTCCTATCAAATGCGTCTCAAATTGGCCCCACGAATGCCCTTCTTTAAATACCGTGAACCGAGTAACGTCGCCCGAAAGATCGATGTATCGTGCCTGCCATTTGGCATCGTCCGCCAGGCCAAACGTTTCGACGTTCGTAAACAGATTGCCGTCCATTTCGGCCAGCACTTCCCTCACGACCGGCGAATCGATCCCGCAGATCAGCCGCCCGTTACCGGGAACCAGATTCATCAGCCGCGAGAACTCCCACTTGATATCGTCAAGGTTGTCGTAGATGTCGGCGTGGTCGAACTCGATGTTGTTTACTATCGCGATCTCGGGCAGGTAATGCATGAACTTCGGCTTTTTGTCGAAATATGCCGTGTCGTATTCGTCGCCCTCGATGACAAAATGATCGCTGTCCGTTACGCGAAAGCTCGCCCCAAAATTCTGCACAACGCCGCCGACCAGAAAGCTCGGGTCAAGCCCGCCGACCTCGCACACCCACGTCGCAATGCTGGTCGTCGTGGTCTTGCCATGCGTTCCGGCGATGACCAACGAACGCCGTCCGCGGATGAACTCTTCTTTGACGATCTCTGCCTGCGAGCGGTACAGAAGCTTGCGGTTTAGGACCTCTTCGAGCTCAGCGTTGCCGCGCGAGATCGCGTTGCCGACGACCGTTACGTCAGCTCCGATATCGGCATTTTCGGCCTGATATCCATTCAATATCTCGATTCCCAAAGCCTCGAGCTGCGTCGACATCGGCGGATAAACATTCTGGTCCGATCCCGTAACCCGATGCCCGCGTGCCTGCAGCATTCCCGCCAAAGACGCCATTGCCGTCCCGCAAATTCCGATCAAATGATAGTGCATAATAGATTGGTTTCGACCAACTCATTTTCGGCGAACGCCGCCGGAATTGCAAAGCACTATCTGATTGGCGCGAGAATTACTCTTGACGACGATTTATAACGGTCGTTATAATGCTGATATGACAGTTAATACGCTAAAGATAACAACAGTAGGCAATTCGGTAGGTATCGTACTGCCGCGGGCCATTCTGGAACGCCTTCGCGTCGAAAAAGGCGACGTCCTTTATGCGACCGAAACGCCCGACGGCATCGAACTCCGGCCATACGATCCGGAATTTGCCGAACAAATGGAAGTCGCCGAAAAGGTGATGCGAGACAACCGCGATCTGCTTCGAAAGCTTGCTGAATAATGATCTGGTTAACTAACGAACTAGTTTTGGCTATTCACAGACGACAGATAGCTGAACACGGCGGAACCGACGGAGTGCGCGATCTGGGTCTTCTCGACTCTGCGCTTGCGCGGCCAAAGAACGTTGAGGCTTATGAGTCGGACGCCGACTTGGCTCGACTTGCCTCTTCATATGCGTACGGCATCGTAAAGAATCATCCTTTCCTCGATGGCAACAAGCGAACCGGCTACGTCGTTATGGAAACATTCATCGTGCTGAATGGCTCACAATTGACCTCTGACTTCGCCGACAAATATGCCACTTTTATCGCCCTCGCCTCGGGTGATCTGACAGAAGAGGAACTAACAGATTGGCTTCGGGAACGCATCTCACCGGCATGAACGAGATTCGCGGTAATGAACCTCCGTCATGCTCGTATTCTCCATATTCGATGAAAAGTGCCCAATTCATTATCATTGGCGGCGGGGTCGTCGGGGCTTCGGTCGCGTTCCATTTGACGGAGCGCGGGGCGAAGGACGTTCTGATCCTGGAACGCGAGGGCGTGCAGGGCCTCGGCTCGACAGGTGCCGCGACCGGCGGAATCCGTTCGCAATTCGAGACCGAGATCAATATCCAGATGTCGCAGTATTCGCTTGATCACTTCCAAAAATGGGATCGCGACTGCGGATACGAACCGCGTGGCTATCTCTTCTTTGCAACTACCGCCGAGCAGTTCGAATATCTTCGGCAGAATGTCGAGCGACAGAAGGCTTTGGGCGTTCGAGACGTCGAGATCGTCGATGTCGATTCGATCCGCCGCCTCATTCCGGGCATGAATTGCGACGACGTTGTCGGCGGAAGCTTTGGAGCGACCGACGGGTTCATCGATCCGGTCGCGGTGATGAATTCATTTACAGATGCCGCAACAAAGAACGGAGCTCGCGTCCAACTAGGCACACGTGCGACCGCGATCGTCACTAATTCAGACAAAGTATGCGCGGTCGACACCGATCGCGGACGAATCGACTGCGACAATGTGATTATCTGCACCGGTGCGTGGGCACGTGAACTTGCAGCGACCACCGGCGTCGATCTGCCGGTCGAGCCGATGCGTCGGCAGATCGTTTGGACTCGTTCGAAGGAACCATTACCCGCCAACCTTCCGATGGTCATAGATCTTGGCACAGGCTTCCATTTCCGTCCGGTGAGCCAGCGGCAGCCGTCAATCGGTGCGGGTTCGGTCAACGAACTGATGTTTGCGTATCCTGACCCCGAAGAGCGTCCGTCGTTTAGCCGTGAACTCGACGACAAGGTTATCGAAAAGATCCGCGAGAAGGCTCGCCATCGTGCACCGTGGCTTTTTGAAACCGAGGTCGTGCGAGAAAAGTGCCGCGTTGGGCTCTATGAAAATACGCCTGATCACCACGCCATCCTCGGCGGCTGCGACGTCGGCGGGCTTTATTTCGCAAACGGCTTTTCCGGCCACGGCGTCATGCATTCGCCAGCAACCGGCCGTGCTCTCGCCGAGATAATTCTTGATGGCCGCTCGAGCTTTCTTGATGTTTCGATGCTCTCTCTGGACCGCTTTGCGAGCGGTGATCTGCTTCACGAAACGGCTTTTATCTGAAATCCTCTCTCCCTTACCAATTTACAATTCGCCAATTTAAAATTCCCAATTTTCCTTTTGCATTTCCGAATCCTCATTTCTGTTTATGTTAAATTCGAATTATGACAACGGCGATCATTCATCATCCCATCTTCGAAAAACATGACACCGGCCCCGGGCATCCGGAGACGGCCGAGCGCTACCGGGCCGTCATGAAAGCTCTCAAGGACGACCCGCAGCTTTGGAATTCGCTGGTTGAGATCACGCCGGAAAAGGCATCGCAGGGTTCGGTGCTAGCGGCCCATTCCCGTGACAACTTCAAACGCAGCGAAGGAGCGTTCGCTAACGGCCTTCAAAGGCTCGACGCGGACACGACTATCTCGATGAAATCCTTTGACGCATCGCTTTATGCCGCCGGCGGAGCGATCGCGGCGGTCGATGCAGTGATGTCGGGAGAAGCGAAAAACGCTTTCGTTGCGGCGCGTCCGCCGGGGCATCACGCAACCGCCGAACATTCGATGGGCTTTTGCATCTTTAATAACGTCGCCATCGCGGCGAAGTATGCACAGAACCGCTACAAAGAGGTCGAGCGCGTTGCGATCATCGATTGGGACGTCCATCACGGCAACGGGACACAAGGCATTTTTTACACCGACCCAAGCGTCTTCTTTTTTTCGATGCACCAATACCCGTGGTATCCCGGGACAGGTTCGCGGGGCGAGACCGGCCACGGCCGCGGCCTCGGCTCGACGATGAATTTGCCGGTCAAGGCACTGACCAACGCCGCCGATCAACGAAGGTCTTTCGAAACGGCGATAGCGGACATTGCCGGAAAGATGAAGCCGGACCTGATATTTATCTCTGCCGGATTTGATGGTCACGAGAGCGATCCGCTGGGCCAACTTCAGCTAGAGGATGCGGATTTTGCGGCAATGACGCGAACGATGATGGACTGGGCTGACGAAGCTTGTGGCGGCCGCATAGTTTCATGTCTCGAGGGAGGATATAATTTGGAAACTCTGGGCGAGACGGTTCGGACGCATGTCGCGGAACTCGGGCGGGCCAAATAATTCAACTTGACCGATATTTATGATAGTATTGCCGTCATTCACTTTTACTATCAGTTGATCGGTCATAGGAGATACTGCCATGCCGGATGTCGAAACCATTTGCGTTCAGTGTAAAGAGACCTTTCTTTTCACCGAAAAGGAACAGGAAAATTTCTACCAGCGAAATATGCCGGCACCACAGCGGTGTTTTAGTTGTCGTTCCAAAAAAGCAGGGCTTCGGCCCGATTCACCGAAAAAGTTCGAAATAGTTTGCGATCATTGCGGCAAGCACGATCGGGTACCCTTTCAACCCAAGGTGGGCCGAAACGTACTCTGTCGCGAATGTCATGAAGCGAGCCGCGCCCGGACCCGCTCAGCCTGATCTTCCCGAAAAAATGTCTCACTAAGATTCCGTTTAGTAATTTATAATTTTCACTATGAATTTCGAAACCTTGATCTATGAATCGAACGACGCGGTCGTGACGATCAAAATGAACCGCCCGGATGCTCTTAACGCTTTATCGCTGAAGCTCGGGCAGGAACTCGCTGCTGCGATCGAACATGCTGTTGCGAACGGTGCCCGTGCCGTCGTCCTAACCGGTAACGGACGCGCCTTCTGCGCCGGCGGCGACCTGAACGAGATGAAGTCCATCGGACAGGCCGAAGGCCGGATTGAGGCGTTCCTGGACACGCCGCTCAAGGCACTACATGAGGTCATCCGCCTCATCCGTGAAACGCCGATCCCGTTCATAGCTGCTGTCAATGGCATAGCGGCGGGTGCCGGGGTCAATTTTGCTCTCGCTTGCGATATTGTGTTTGCTGCCGAAGAAGCCTCGTTTCGACAGGCATTTGTCCGCATCGGGTTGACGCCTGACTGCGGCGGGACTTTCTTTGTACCGCGTGCTATCGGCGAAAAGCTCGCCGCCGAACTGCTGATGACCGGCGACTCGCTTCCCGCCGAACGGGCGGCAGCGATCGGTATGATCAACCGCGTAGTTCCCGCTGACATTTTGCTGAATGAGGCGTTCTCGCTCGCCGTCAAACTCGCTTCCGGCCCGACCGGATCGATAGGCCGCATCAAACGAATGCTAAACGCATCGTCGTCAAATAACCTTACGCAGCAGCTCGCCCTAGAAGCCGAAAGCCAACTCGAATCGGGCCGGAGTAGTGATTTTCGCGAAGGCGTCACGGCCTTCTTCGACAAACGCCCGCCGACGTTCACGGGTAAATAAACAGCCAAGGTAAATCTATAACCGCACCCATTCGTGCGCTTGGGGCGGACTCCTGAGACATCTCTGCGTCATCTCCGCGTCCTCTGCGTCTGATTAGTTTCAAGCAGAGAACGCGGAGTTTTCGCAGAGGAGCAAACCTCGAAGAATCGCCATTCTTCCTCCTTCCCTACCTGAATTTTTTGCTTATTTTTCTCGAGCGATCTTTCTGCTTGACAGGAAGACTGCCTACGGGATATCTTATTGCAATTGAAAATCGTTTTCATTAAGAAAATTACAAATTGCATTATTTGAGGATTATATGTCTCTTGAACTTCCGAAACGGAACTTTTCCGCTAAGCTCCTAACCTTTAGTTTTTTGGTGGCCGCGTTCGCCGGTATGATGTTTGGCCAGACGAGTGTCGTGTCGACCGGTTCGCTCAGCGGCACGGTCATTGACCTGAACGGCCGGGCAGTGCCCGGTGCTTCGGTCGAGATCGTCGAGCTCGGCAGGAAGACCGTTAGCGACTCGATAGGGATCTATCGGTTTGCGAACGTCCCGGCGGGCGACTATACCGTCTCGATCGCTGCAACCGGTTTCGCATCCTTCACGACCCAACCGATGAATATCAGCGTCGGCCAAGCCTTAAGCAGTGACATCGCTTTTACGGAAGTACGCCGCAGCATAAATCAAGTGGATGTCATCGGGACCGACCGCGATGCGATCGCCGAGATTCCCGGCTCGGTCGCGGTCATTTCTGCCAACGAACTCCGTGCAAGCAACCCGATCGACGCGAACGAAGTTGTCCGCCGCGTAACCGGCGTCCACGTCCGCGAAGACAGTGGCCCGGTCGCGTTGCGGTTGAATATGGGTATTCGCGGGCTGAATCCTGACCGAAGCCGTCAGATCCTCGTGCTCGAAGACGGCATTCCGCTCTCCCTTGCACCGTATGGCGAACCCGAGCTTTACTACAGCCCGCCTATCGACCGCATGAAGCGTGTCGAAATATTAAAAGGCAGCGGTTCGATCCTTTATGGTCCGCAGACCATCGGCGGCGTCGTGAATTTCGTAACGCCCGACCCACCCGAGCGGCCGACGGGAACGTTTCAGCTTACGGGCGGCGAACGTGATTACCTAAATTTGCTGACTAGCTACGGCGGCAAGATCGGAAAATTCGGAGGCTACGGTTCGCTGCTCCGCAAGCAGGGCAAAGGGTTTCGCTCATTCGATTTCGGCGTCACCGATTTCACCGGCAAATTCAACTATTCGGTCAATGACCGCCATATCTTCGGCGGCAAGATCTCGCTCTATGACGAAACCTCAAACTCGACTTATCTCGGACTCACTCAGTCAGAGTTCGAACGAGACCCAACGCAGAACCCGGTTCCTGACGACCGGCTGGACGTTCAGCGTTACTTCGGTTCGGTAAATCATCAATACATTCCAAACGCCACGACGCTAGTCAATACAACGGCTTACGCCTACCACACCAAGCGAAATTGGCGGCGGCAGGAGTTCGACCGCGCACGTGTCGCGAGCCGGTCATATCTCAGCGTTTTTGGCGACGAAGATATTTTGGGCGGCGCAATCTTTCTGCGAGACGTGTCCGGCAACCGAAACCGCAGTTTTGATGTGATGGGCATCGAATCACGCCTGTCAAAAGAATATTCGCTAGGCGGCAGCCGCTCGACCTTCAACGGCGGCGTCAGTTATGTCTTCGAAGAAGCTTATGACGCTTACATCGTCGGTTCCACAGCGACAAGCAGCGACGGCATTCTGCGCGATGCTGAGACCCGCCCCGCCCGCGGAGCATCGGTTTTTGCACAAAATCGTTTCACCATCGGCAGAAAGTTTACGATCACGCCCGGCCTCCGTTATGAAAATTACAGCTACGAGCGCCGCATCTCTCGGGCCCGTGTCGGCGGTATCCCGACGGACGTGGATATTCGCGGCGAGGATTCGGTGTCGGCTTGGATCCCCGGCGTGGGCCTTGCATATCAACCGGTCGAGCAGTTCACGATCTTTGCAGGAGTGCATCGCGGGTTTGCACCGCCTCGAGTCAAGGATGCTGTAAGTAGCTCCGGAACACCGGTCGAACTTGACGCCGAATTTAGCTGGAATTACGAGGCCGGTGCACGCTATGCCGCCCGCAACGGTTTCAACGCCGAAGCGACTTTCTACACGTTGCAGTTCGAAAATCAAATAATTCCTGCATCGCAATCCGGCGGTGCGACCTCGACGCTAATAAACGCGGGCAAGACGCTGCATCAGGGATTCGAGCTGCAGGCTGGATTCGATTTTGGCAAACTGCTCGAGACCGGCCAAAATCTGACCGCCGATTTCCGATACTCCAAGCTCGCCGTCGCCCGATTTGAGAACGGCATATACGACGGGAACCGGCTTCCCTACGCGCCGAATGATCTATTCAGCTTTATCGCCGGATATCGTCATCCGAAAGGCTTTGGAGCCCAATATGACATAACCTTCGTCGGACAGCAGTTTGCCGACAACGAGGAAACCGTGGCACCGAATTCCAATGGTGAGATCGGCCTGATCCCGGCATATACGCTGCATAATGTCTCATTCGATTGCGAAAGAAGCTTTGAGAAATTCTCGATCGCGCCGTTCGTCACCGTTAAAAATCTGACCAATGAGGTCTATATCTCATCTCGGGCACCACAAGGGATCCAGCCCGGGCTTTTCAGGCAGGCGAACGTCGGCATCCGCGTCAGATTTTGATAGCAGCTTTATGAACTTCGCCCCGGAGGTTACTATATGAACAATGAAACCCGCGACAAGAAGGTGACCGACATTTGGTACTGCGAAATTTGCTCGGCTGCTCATGTACCCTGCGGCGAGACAGTACTGACATTCGATCGCGAGGAGTTCGACATGTTCACCGAACGGGTCGTTGACGTGAACGTTCGTGGCTGGGCAGACCATTATTCTGCTCAGCCGCTGAGTATCCGCGACACTGAGATCAAAGTGGTCGAGATATCATCCGAAAACGTCATCCATTGACAAGCCTTGCAACCTTAAACCTAAATACTTATGAGAATAATTGCCATTTCATTATCACTTTTTGTTGGTGCGTTCATTCTTGCAGGCTGCGAACCCGGCCCCGGGAATTCAGCAGCGACATCCAATGCAAATACATCTGCTAATAATGCTTCGACAAGCCAAAAACTCGTCATTGCCCTGAAGCCCGACAAGAATCCTGACCAGATGGTTGCCGAACGCGAAAATCTTTCCAAGTTTCTTTCCGAGAAGCTTGGCCGGCGTGTCGAAGTAATCATTCCGCTTTCCGCGGCTGTGATAAATGAAGGCTTTGCGAACGGAACGGTCGATGTCGGTTACCTGAGTGCGACCGACCTGATCAATGCCAAGGCCGCGGAGTTGATGCTCGTCGGCGAGATCGACGGTAAAACGACTTACAAAAGCTACTGGCTCGCTTTGAAAGATAAGCCGTATGATGAGATCGCAGACCTGAAGGGCAAGCCGATCGCCTTCTCAAGCCGAACTAGTACGTCGGGCTACGTGATCCCGCTTTGGGATCTGAAACAGCGCGGATTGCTCTCCGAGACAAATGATCCGGAAGAGTTTTTCGGCAAGGGCAATGTCTTTTTCGGAACGGGTTACGTTTCGGCAGTAGAACGTGTCTTGAGCGGCGAGGCCGAAGCGGCTGCGGTCAGCTATTATGTGCTTGATCAGGACAAACACCTTTCGGTCGAACAACGCGATCGGCTCAAAAAGATTGCCGAACAAGGCGATGTGCCGACGCACATCGTCGCTGTCCGAAGCTCGATATCCGCCGACGAACGGGCCAAGATCAAGCAGGCGGTGCTTGCTCTCAATGACGCCGCGAATTCCGAATTGCGTGACAAGGTCTTCACCTCAAAACTTGTCGAAGCAGATCAGGAAGCTCATCTGAAACCAATGCGAGAGGCACTTTCGGTTCTGCCGAAATAATGGCACCCTCCGTTATCGCAGAGCGAGCTGCGGCCGCGTCCGGCAATTTGTCGGTACGCGGCCTCGCCCTTGCGCGCGGCGGCCGTCGGCTGTTTGGCGAAATGTCGTGGGAGTTGCCCCGGGGCAAATTTCTAGCGGTAACGGGGCCATCCGGTGTAGGCAAATCCAGCCTGCTCGCCTGCATTCGCGGAACGCTTGAACCCATGGAAGGCGAGGTGACGCTGGCAGCCGCCGACCCAAAGGCGATCGGCATCATTTTTCAACACCTTCGCCTCAGCAATAACCTCACCGTTCTGACAAACGTCCTATGCGGACGTCTCGGGCGATATCCGTGGTGGCGTTCGCTGGTCGGCTTTGGTGAAGCCGATCGCGTGGCCGCATTCGCTGTGATCGGTCGGCTGGGCATCGGCGGGCTTTGTCATAAACCGGTCCGAAATATATCCGGCGGCGAACAGCAGCGAACGGCCGTCGCTCGCGTTCTGTTTCAGGAACCCGATGTGATCCTCGCTGACGAACCGACATCGGACCTAGACCACGCACTGGCCCGCAGCGTGCTCTCCGAGTTTCGCCAGCTATGCCGAACCAAAAACGCGACCGTGATATGCGTTATGCATGACGATCGGATGGTCGCTGAGTTCGCCGATCTCGAGCTTCGTTTGGACGCCGACAAACCTAATGGATGGGAAATGCGGGAGGTCACTGGCTCATGAAAGACGAAGCCCACATCCCCAAACTGAGTTGGCGCGAACGTTTCACGGCGTTTCGCCTGACGCTGGTCTTGTTTGCGATCGCCATCTTGATCTCGCTGCCGGCGATGACCGGATCGGGCCGCGACCTCGATTATTTTGAGAATCTCCGGCGGTTCGCGTCGCAGTTCTTTCCGCCAGATTTTTCGGTAACGCCCCAGATACTCTCAGCTCTCGGCGAAACGATCCAGATCGCGGTAATGGCGACATTCTTTGCGGGCATCATCGCTCTGCCGCTGGCGATCGCCGGATCGCAGAACATCGCTCCGCGTTGGATGAACGTCTCTACGCGGATGGTGCTCAACGTCATCCGCACGCTGCCGAGCCTCATCTGGGCGTTACTGGCCGTCGCGGTTGTCGGGCCAAATCCGCTCGCCGGCGTTGTCGGGCTCACGTTCTACAGCATCGGGTATCTCGGCAAATTCTTTAGTGATGCGTTCGAATCGATCGACGCCGAGGTGCCTGACGGCCTGAAACTTTCGGGAGCGTCTGCGATACAGGCGTTTCAATACGGCCTGCTTCCCCAGGTCAAGCCGCTCATCCTTAGCCACATTCTCTGGATGCTGGAATACAACATCCGCTCGGCGGCGATCGTGGGCTACGTTGGGGCCGGCGGTGTCGGACTGCTCCTCCATACCTATCAGGAATATGGCCAATGGAATCGCTTCGCGACGGTCCTGATCTTCATTCTGGCACTCGTTACCATCCTCGACTTCTTTGGCGAGTGGCTCCGCAAGAAGATACTTCAGGCCGACTGATCTTCCCAATTTCAACTTTCTTCACGGACGCCCTGTCAGCGATAGTAATTCCGTTTCGAACGGATTATCCTTTCGTCTGATGGAGTCGCTGACGTATTCACAACTTCTTCGCGGAAACCGCAATTTTCGAAATCTGCTGGCCGGGCAATTCGTTTCGGAGCTCGGCAGTTGGTTCAATTTCATTGCCGGGTTGGGGCTGGTGCGTGTTGTTTCGGATGCATCCCCTGCGGCGGCGGGATTGATCCTGGTTTTCCGAATGCTTCCGTTTGCGGTCTTTTCGCCCATTGCGGGAACCTTCGTCGACCGCTTTTCGCGGCGGAAGGTGATGATAGTAACCGATATTGCCCGCATCGGAGCGGCTCTGATGATGCTGCTCGTGACGAGCAAAGAAGACCTCTGGATCGCCTATTTGGCGACGATCCTGCTTTCCACCTTCGGTGCATTCTTTGACGCTGCGAAAAACGCTTCGACGCCGAACCTTACCGGCGATGATGGCCTTCTGGCCGGAACTGCTCTGATGTTCTCGACACGGTTTCTGCTGATGGCGATCGGCTCAGCACTCGGCGGCTGGGCCGCCTACGCCTTCGGCTACGAAGCGGCATTTATCATCAATGCGATCTCTTTCGCGGTCTCGGCATACGCCGTTTGGCTGATCCCGGAAGACGCGGTTCGTCAACCCGAGACGACCGAACCCGTCGAAAAGCAGTCGTTCGTAGCCGACCTGAAGGAAGGGCTACATTACACGGTCACAAATCATTTCGCGTTCACCATCCTCATAATGAACGTCCTCTGGGCGACTGGCGGCGGAATGATAAACATCGTCTTCGAGCGAATGGGCGGCGTCTATTTTGCCGAAAAGGAGCAGTGGAACCCGGATCTCGCGGTCGCATTGCTCTGGACTTCGGCGGGTGCTGGGCTTTTTCTCGGGATGATGCTCGCCCATCGTGCCTCGATCTATCTCGATCGAAAGGATACGAATCGCGGCTTTATCGGCTGGGCTCTCATCATCCACGGCGTGCTCTTCGCGATCGGCGGTTTGATGCCGACGCTATATCTCGTTCTGCTATTCACGTTTGTTTCGCGGGCGATCGTCGGTGTCGAATATGCGGTTCAGGAAACGATGTTCCAGCGCAGCCTGCCTGACCGGATCCGCGGCCGCATCTCCACGCTCGACCGTGGAGCGGAACTCGCGATGTACGGGTTGATGACATACCTCGCCAGTCTTGCAATATATGTGATGTCGGTTCAGGCGTTGACGGTGATCTCCGGTCTGCTTGCAGGAACGGCAGGTGTTATCTGGCTGATCAGGAATCGCGGGGACGCCGGGCGTATCCGGCTTGAAGAACTGCGGGCGCGAACGCACGAACAGATCAACCAAACTACGCGGTAATGATGACGGCTTTTGTACCGGTAAGTTCTGAGAAATCTTTGGTATAAATGGCTTCGACCGGGCGAATCGCACCAATAGTTTCGGCGATATCGTTGGCCGAGATAAAGCCGGTCTCGATGTGAGCAACGGCCCATTTTTTCATGTGCGATGCTGTCTGAAGGGTGTCGTCGAGCAGCCGCAGGTACTGCGATTTGGTCTCGACCGGCATCCCGAGCTTTCCGTTTCGCACGTTTTCGACCTCAGGCCAGAAATCATTCCCGCCGCGAAGCCACTCTTCGCGCCAGACGGCTCGTTCGGAAAAACCGCGTTTCGTCGCGGGTTTGACCGGCGGAAGCCGCAGGAACATGAGGTCGCTGCGTGCTTCGGCAAGGAATTCTTTCACGTCCTTGTTCTGGCAATTATTGTTCTGGCCGTTGTTGACCGGCTCGGGAACCACCGTCCAGATACGCCTAAAGACAGTCGATAGCGGCTGACGCAACTCACGCGTTTCCTCAGTAAATGAAAGCACATAATCGCCCACACGCATCGCGATGCTTGCCCCGATGGCAAACGCAAACGGCGATTGCAGCCTGTCCAGATTCCGCCTGACGTTGTCGAACCACCACGAATCCGTCTCGCTGAACCAAGTTCTAAGCGACGCATTCGCTAGCCGATTGCCGGGAACGTAAACGTCATCCAGGATCAGATTTACATCATCATCCGAAAGCTTTTCGCTGTTGTTCTGGATCGCCGCAAGAGCTCTGGTCCATGACGACTGCAGAAGGTCGTTGGCAGAGATTCGGATCTGATGGCGTTTCAGGTACGTCCCAAGAGTCGGGTCGGGCGTGAACGGCAACGCGACGGAGCCGAACTTCAACCGCCGCAAAACATTCAGATCAAAGGCGAGCCAGCCGTCCGGCGAAGATTTGGTGTGAAGCGTCATAGCTAACTCGAACTAACGGGACTCTCTAAATATACCAACTGCAACCCGATAACCTAAGCCGGTTCATTCCGATTCAAAGCCTGATAGCTTCAAAACAAACTCCGGAACTTTCGGCTCGTCCTTCAATATGGAATCGCTGCCCCGTTCCCGGGCCCATCTGTGGAGCCACGAAATACCGGCCGGGCCAATATAAGTATCAGGCAATCGGTAAGCCTCATCCTTAAGCGATTCTTCCAGCGTAACGAATCGATAACCACGCTTTTTGAGCATTCGGGCGAGATCGTCGAAATAGTCGGCATTAATAAAATTGGCGTGGATAAGCAGCGTCTGGCTGATCTCTCGATCAAAGACCTTGACCGCCTGCCGTTCCCAATATTCCAGCTTCGCCTGCATGTACGGAACGTAAGCGTCACCGACCTTTTTCATCAGTTGCTTGTCGCCTTTATCAAACGCGATATCGTAAGCGCGCGCAAAAATGTAATCGGCATTATCAAAAGAGATCGGCGCAATGGTGTATCCGCGACCTTCCAGAAACTTATCAAAGGCAGCTTTCACCTCCATCGAACGCCCCGTTTGCAGATATGGATGACGGAAGTAACGAAGTTTCTGGCCGCGTTCGGCAAGCAATTCGGAGGTTATCTTCTCACCCCGGATCACGTCTTCCTCATAATCTTTCAACTCGATCCTGTTCAGGCTGCGGTGGGAGAATGAATGGTTGCCGAGCTCGAGCCCCGCTGCGATCCACATTCTCAGCAGATCGACCTGCTCGGCATCTAGTTTATCGCCGCTATACAACTTATTCTCATTCACAAAGCCGATCGCGGGAACTTTCGCTTTTTGAATATGCGACAAAAGTTTGCGGGTGATAGATCTCCGGTTCTCAATGTCCGTTCGCGTCGACACGACGGGAAGGTCGTCGATGGTGACGGATATCGTCAGGTCCTGCCGCTGACCAAAGCAAGGAGCGATCGCGAACGTAAATAAAGCGATGGCGACGAAGAGTTTCATGGGTTTGAAAACTAAATTATTTTGAAAAGACGCTCGAAAAGTCTTTGAATCCCTTGAACTCAAGCGCGTTGCCGCTTGGGTCCAAAAAGAACATAGTCGCCTGCTCGCCAACCTCGCCGGCAAAACGGATCTTGGGTTCGATGATGAACTTCACGCCCTTAGCCCGGAGCTTTTCAGATAGAGCTTTCCACTCATTCATCGGCAGAACGACGCCAAAATGCGGCACCGGCACATTATCTGCATCGACATGATTCTCTGCCTTGACGCCTGCAGACTCAGGGGCGAGATGAGTCACGATCTGATGGCCGTAGAGGTCAAAATCGATCCAACATTCCGAGCTTCGCCCCTCCGCACACTCCAAAACCCCGCCATAAAACTCCCGCGCCGCCTCAAGGTCATGCACGGGAAACGCCAGATGAAATATATTGTTCATAATCGTCTATGCACAGTTCGAAATCTGATTATTTTTTCCGCTCTCTTTGCTCGACACAAAATACAATATGAATTTCCTTATACTCACGATTGGTTCGAACTTCGATATTATCCATAGTAATCGGATAGATCGACTTCATTTTGGAAATTCTTTTGAGCGTTTTTTCAAGTGCCGTGAGCGTAAAGATATCGCCTTCATTCATGCCGGCTACCATCCTCTGGCGAAAATCGCGATCCCTTGTATAAGTATTGCCAGAAATCTCAACCCGACGAGTCGTGAAGGGGGTTTCAGTGGCCTCTTTGATCAACGTATCTCGAATCTCCTTTGCGTGTCCGCAGAACTTCTTCTCCGCCGCTTCGTCGGCAACTTGACCGAGTGCCGCCTGAGAACCGAAAACAGCTAGAATTGCCAACAGAATCGCCTGACTAAATACTTGCGTCATATCATGCCCATCCGCGTCAATCCGCGTTAATCCGTTGCCAACTCCTTCGCGGCCTTTGCGATCTGCCTTATCGACCCGAGGTGATATGCCGTGTGAGCGATGATCGCGATCGCGTCGCCGATGTTATTTTGATCCCATTCTTCGATCTCTGCGAAACAAAGAAGCACACCTTCATACGACTTTTCTGCCGCTGCACGCAACGCAACCCACTCGGCGTCATTGACGGTTTCGATCAGCCAGCTGTCGTCCCATTTCACGACTTCCGTCCGTCCATTCATGAATTCAACCAGCCGGTCAAGATAAAACTTCGCATGCTCCGTTTGTGCCGCTATCGTCGTTCCTCCAAAATCCCGTGACGCCTCGGCCGCCGAGAGCGCCGCAAGAGTAGGAAAAACTCCGACGCCGCGGTCAAGATACGCACTCGACTCGCCATCGGGCGAACCCTCAAACGTTTCACGCAGCACGACCAACACATCAATTAGAAAATCGTCCTTTTGTATTGTTTCCATCGTCGGTAAGTGATATTCGTTTACCTGAACACATTCGCAATGCAGGAAAACACAGATAAATTCATCGCATCGTTCCGCGAAAGCATCGCGACCGGTACATTCGTCAAACTTGCGCTTGCCAATTATAAGGGCGAAGACACTCAACTGCAAAAGATTTTGGTCCGCCTCGTCGAATCGAAAAAAGGAGATCGGCTATTTGTTCAGTTCAAATATCTTACGCGCGACGTCGTGAAGAACTTCGCGATAAATGATGGGATCCAACTCATCGCCGATTTTCTCACCAGCGGATTCCGGAACGCTCATCTATTCACGACCGCGAATGATTTCCAACTCGACATCGGCAAACGCAATTCGCGCCTGAATGTAGGTAAACCGACGATCAAATCGCCGCCGCCGCTCGCCCATGACCGTCAGAAGAACGACCTCGTCGATCGAACGACGTTTTACCTGACGGCGCTCGGCATCACGACCGATGCCGGTGAGATCCGCGGCCAGCAGTTCGATAAATGGAAGCAGATCAACAAATTTGTCGAGATACTCAACGGACTTTTCGAACGCTCACATCTTACTGAAAAGAAGAAGCTTAGGATCGTCGATATGGGTTCCGGCAAAGGCTATCTGACCTTTGCCGCGTACGAGCATTTCACGAAGTCACTCGGGCTTGAGGTCGAAATGGTCGGCGTTGATACTAAGGCCGAGACCATCGCACTCTGCAACAGCATCGCCGAAACATCCGGGTTTGACGGCCTGCGATTCGTAAACAGCACCATCACCGAATTCGACCCGGGAGACGTCGACATTCTGATTGCTCTCCATGCCTGTGACACCGCCACCGACGATGCCCTGGCAAAAGGCATCAACGCGAATGCTGACATCATCGTCGCGGCCCCCTGCTGTCACCGCGAATTGCGGCAGCAAATGTCGTCGCCAGACCTGCTTTCCGGCATCCTCAAGCATCCCGTGATGCTCGAACGCACTGCCGAAACGCTTACCGACGGCATCCGCTCAATGCTCCTCGAACGCAGCGGTTATCGCACAAAGATCTTCGAATTCATAGCCGTCGAACACACGCCAAAGAACAACATGCTCGTCGCCACGCTCACCGGCGACACACCGGGCTTCGCAGAGATCGACGAACAGATCCGGTCGATAATGACCACGTTCGGCATTCGCCGCCAAAAGCTCGCGGCGGCTATCGGAATCGACGTCGGAAGCCCTTGACTAAACGGGCGGTTCGGGCGTAAAATTAGAGTTTGTCTTTAATGACAGATCGGAGAATATTGCAATGAAACAAGAGATCCATCCTAACTACCAGGAAATCACCGTCGCATGTGCTTGCGGCCATTCGTTCCAGACCCGTTCGACGATGGGCGAAGAGCTGCATATCGAAATTTGTTCTGAATGCCACCCGTTCTTTACCGGCAAGCAGAAGCTGGTCGACACCGCAGGACGTGTTGATCGGTTTAACAAACGTTACGCTCGCGGAGCGGCACCGGCTGCGAAATAATGGCCAAAGACCTTTATTAGCCTAACAAACCGAGACGCCGACGCTTTTGCGCCGTTCGATAGGAGTGTACCAAACACGCCCGCGAAAGGTAGAAAAAGGTCGGCGTTCCTATTTTTGAAAATTAGAGTGCTGTAATGGAACTTCTTTTCGCGGTAGATTGGGAAAAGCTATTTGTCCCAACGGCGTCCGTCCTTGAGATGGTCATCCGCGGAACGTTAATGTTCTTTGCCATCTTCGCTCTGCTCCGAGTCTTTCGACGCCCGGCCGGGGCACTCGGCGTAGCCGATCTGCTGGTGATCGTGATCATCGCAGATGCGGGTTCCAACGGCATGACGGGAGAAGGCTTTTCGATAACTGAAGCCGTTGTCGTGATCTCGGTCATCGTTGCATGGAACTGGATCTTTGATTGGATCGGTTCCAAGTCGAAACTAGCCGGGAGGATCTTGGAGTCGCAACCGATGCGTCTGATCAGCAATGGCCGCCTGCTCAGAAAGAACCTGGAAAGCGAGATGATCACCGAGGATGAGTTGATGGCTCAACTTCGAATGAACGGGGTGGACGATCCCGCAGATGTTAAGTCGGCAACGCTTGAGAGCAACGGCGAGATCAGCGTTATCGCATTCGATAAGGATGAAAAGAAAGGCGGCAATGGCAATGCCGGACGCAGGAAAGCCGCGGGATAGGATAGTTATGGTCAGCATAAAACGAACAAAGACACTCAAATTCATCCACACCGTCTTCGCCATGGAGCGCGACCTGATAGTCGGCGGCCAGGCCGTGATGGAGGGCGTTATGATGCGGACGCCGTCGGCCTATGCGATCGCGTGCCGGCGATCGAACGGCGAGATCGTTACAACGGCCGAACGCCTGCCGAAGTGGAGCGACAAATACAAGTGGCTCGACACGCCCGTGCTCCGCGGCGGCGCGACACTCATTCAGACAATGGCACTCGGCATTAAGGCTCTTAATTTTTCCGCAAAGATCTACGAGGACGACCTAGAAGCTCAAAAGGAGCTGACGAAAGAAAAAGCTTTCGAGACCGAAATCGCGTTAGCCGAAGGCACCACAGATGAAAACTTCACGAAGGCAAAACCGAAGGTGATAATGCCCGCCGGATCGAAGGCGAAAAAGGCTTCGCAATCAGCGAGCACAGTCGGGTCGATCGTTTTCGCACTTGGCTTCAACATTCTGCTTTTCGTGGTCGCTCCGCTGCTGTTGACCAACGTCGGCTTCATCGCACTCGGCTGGGCGGAGGCTCCGGTCATTGCTCAAAACGCTTCATGGTGGACGACGACCACCGCCTATATCTGGGAAACGAAGCCGTATTCGTGGATCGCCTTTAATCTGATCGACGGTGTCATCCGGATGATCTTTTTCGTCATAATGATCTACTCGATGTCGTTTCTGAAAGACATCCGCCGCGTTTTTGAATATCACGGCGCCGAACACAAAACCGTTTACAACTGGGAAGCCGGGCTGCCGCTCACCGTCGCCAATGCGACGATCCAGCGACGTCAGCATCCGCGTTGCGGAACGTCTTTCTTAATGGTCGTCATGCTCGTTTCGATCGTTTTGTTTTCGGTTATCGCGTTTGAGGCGACGTGGCTCAACCTTGTAGTCCGCATCGCTCTGATGCCGTTGGTTGCCGGCCTTTCGTACGAGGTGATCCGCTACGCTGCCAAGAAAGAATCCGGCGCGTTTTTCAAATTCATGACGCTGCCCGGCATCTGGCTGCAGAACATTACGACCCAGGAACCGGACGGCGAACAGCTCGAGGTCGCCATCGAAGCCCTGAACGAATCGCTCAAATTAGAACCGGTAACCGCAAATTGATCGCAGAAAAGAATCGGCCCGTCTGAATCATTTATCTGTTTTCATCCGATCCCATCTGTGGATAAAGACAATATGTTAGAAAAGCTCGCACAGATCGAAAAAAGCTACGAAGAGCTAACCGCACAGATCTCATCGCCGGAATTCATGTCCGATATGTCTGCGTACGCCAAGCTGATGAAACAGCACAGCACACTTGGCGAGATCGTTAACAAATACCGCGATGTCAAGAAGCTCCGCGAAGGCCTGGCCGAAGCGAAAGAAATAGCGGAGGCGGCCGAAGACGACGAAATGCGTGAGATGGCAAGGGCCGAAATGGCTGAGATCGAAGAGCAACTTCCCGCGGCCGAAGATGAACTGAAATTCCTGCTGCTCCCAAAAGATCCGAATGACGAAAAGAACGTCATCCTTGAAATACGTGCCGGCACGGGCGGCGACGAAGCAACGCTTTTTGCTGCCGAGATGCTCCGTGTTTATGCACGGTATGCCGAACGTCAGGGCTGGAAGATGGATGTGATGGAGCGAGCCGAGACAGGTGTCGGCGGATTGAAAGAGGCCATCGCAATGATCGAAGGCGACAACGTCTATTCGCGAATGAAATACGAATCCGGCGTTCACCGCGTCCAGCGCGTCCCGCAAACAGAAACGCAGGGTAGAATTCACACCTCTGCGATAACCGTCGCTGTCTTGCCTGAGGCCGAAGAGGTCGATGTTCAGATAAATCAGAACGACCTCCGCATCGATACGTTTTGTTCGTCGGGCCCTGGCGGTCAATCGGTGAATACGACGTATTCGGCCGTCCGCATCACGCATCTCCCGACGGGAACCGTTGTCTCGATGCAGGATGAAAAATCGCAGATCAAAAACCGTGAGAAAGCCATGCGGGTCCTTCGTGCCCGGCTTCAGGAGGCCGAAGAGCAAAAGCAGCACGACGAACTATCGGCCGAGCGAAAGTCGCAGGTCGGCAGCGGTGACCGATCCGAAAAGATCAGGACCTATAATTTCAAAGAAAATCGCGTCACCGATCATCGCATTGGGCTCACGATTCACCAACTCGAC
>JBBQTV010000044.1:0-19884 GCA_038212935.1 Pyrinomonadales bacterium
TCCATCGGAAAGGTAATCGATCTCATCGTCACCGGTTTCGTTGACAAATGGCATGACCGCTATCGAGTCAATCTGCTTATCAGCCGATACGTATTGATACCAATAACCTACAGCCGCCGCGAACATTAGAAAGGCAAACGCCGAAAAGAACCCCATCGGCCGCAGAAATCCGGAAGACGAACGCGAGTGATCCGATTGCGTTTTTGCGACAAACTCGCCCGAAGTCACACCGTTTGGCAGTACCCGGCCATTCGAACTATATGATCCATTTGCCGCTTCGAATTCGAGACTTTGCTTTGCGGCTCGAAGGTCGTTCAGAAGTTCCGTTGCCGACTGGTACCTTTTGGCAACGTCCTTTTCCATCGCTTTACCAATTACCCGTTTGATCGATCCAGGTAGAGACGGAGCGAGCTCATCGAGAGAAGCCGCTTCCCTTTCAATGATGGCCGCGAGGGTGTCGAAAATACGGTCTCCATTAAAGGCCTTTTTATTGGCGACCATCTCATACATCACCGATCCAAAGCTAAAGATATCGGATTTTGGGTCGACCTTGTCGCCGCGAGCCTGTTCGGGCGACATGTAATTGGCGGAACCTATTATCACCCCGGAACTCTTCCTTTCTACTTGAACACCCGCCGTCTCTGCATCGAGCGGTTCTATCAATTCCGCGATACCAAAATCGAGAATTTTCACGAGTCCGTTGGAGCGGACCATGATGTTGTCAGGTTTGATATCTCGATGGATGATGCCGGCCGCATGAGCATCCTCGAGTGCAGACGCGATCTGAATTCCGATATCGACAACAGCGTTGAGCTCTAGCGGAATGCTAGCAGCGTACTCTCTTAGCGTTAGTCCGGCAATATATTCGGTCGCGATAAAATGTTTCCCGCCGGCTTCACTTATTTCGTGGATGGTAATGATATTTGGGTGATTCAATGCAGAAACCGTCTTGGCTTCAAACAGAAATCTTGCCATCCGATCTTCGTCGGCCCCAAACGCGTCGGGAAGTACCTTAAGTGCTACTTCCCGCTCCAGCGTCTGATCCTCAGCGAGATAAACCTCGCCCATCCCGCCTTTGCCTAGAAGTTTTACTATCTTATAGCGGCCAAGGGCTTGCCCGACCAGCGTTTCAGAGGTGTTCCGAGCAAACATCTCCGCGGCCACCGAGGCGGGCGAAGCATCAATGAATGAGGCATCGATCTCTTCAAAGGAAAGTAACGATTCCACCTCGTCACGGAGTTCCTGATCACTGGCGCAAGCTTCATCCAGAAACGCTCCGCGGTAGGTCGCAGAATGCTCCAAGGCTTCGTGGAAGATCTTTTCGATCATTTCGAGCCTGTCGTTTTTCATGTATGGCAGGGTAAACCCTAAGCCGGGTTATTCGTCGAATTCAACTCCCGCAGAAGCCAGTTCCGGGCAAACCGCCAGTCACGCTTAACGGTGTCAGGCGAGATCTTTAGGGCCTGAGCTATCTCTTCAGTATTAAGGCCTCCGAAATATTTCATCTCGACTACGCGGGCTTTTCGCTCATCGACCACCGCCAATTTCATCAACGCATCATCTAAGGCTACCAGATCTTCCGATCGGCTGGCCGCAGCTCCAATAAGCGCATCATCGAGGACGATTCGGTCTTGCCAACCGCCTCGCTTTTGTCGGTGTTTCGATCGTGCATAGTCGACCAGTATGTGCCTCATTGCTTTTGACGCAACGCCAAAAAAATGTGCCCGATTCTGCCAGTGCTTTTCGCCCTGCCTGGCGAGCTTCATGTAGGCTTCGTGGATCAACTCGGTCGTCTGCAGCGTGTGCTCGGAAGGCTGTCCACGCATATACCCCCGCGCCATTCGCCGCAGTTCGTCATAAACCAGGGGCATTAAGAGCTCGTTCGCAGCTTCATCTCCCCTGTTGAGATCCGCTAACAGGCCGTCGATATCTTCGATACTGCTTTTGAGCATTTGTGTGTTACTTCGTCAACCGAATTATAGTCCTGTGACTGCCAAAAGAAAATCTTGAAAGGCATGCCCCGCAAAAGACCTAACCGTCGTTTACAACATTAGAAACAAAGTCACTCATACCCCAAGAACTCGGGGTTGGATTCGCATCAGTCAAATGATCGCAGTGGGCCTAATAAGGTTCCATTGATTCTCGCATTAAAAGGAGCAAAAGATGAAAGGTTCGAAACAGAAGTTATATAGGCAGATATTTAACGTTGCGATGTTCTTCACAGTTGGACTCGGCTCTCTCACTGTCGGGATCTACGCACAGAAGGGTACACAAGATCTCTTTATCGTAAACAAGACCGGTGTAGTTATTGCCGCCCTCTATGTGACGCCACACAATTCCGACGATTGGGGCGAGGACATCCTGGGTGCCGACCTGCTACCTAACAACGAAGAACTCGGCGTCGTGTTCTCACGAAAGGAGACAGCGCAACTCTGGGACATACGGATAGAGGACAGCGATGGAGCATTCATCGAGTGGGAGAAGATCAATATTCGAGCTGTCTCAACCATCACCCTTTACTACAAAAACGGAAAGGCCACGGCAATATTTGATGATCGCACACCGAATGTCGCCGGCACGTGGGTCGGGTATTACGACGACGGATCACGATCGCCGTATGTATGGCGTATCACCCAAAATGGCGGCAATATCACCATCACTGACACGAAGAAATCTTCGACCCGATCACGCGGAACAGTCGCCGGCAACTCCGTTAGGGCAACAGATTTCGCAACACAAAACGGTACGTTATCGCCCGATGGCCGACGGATCGAATGGTCGGATGGGGTCGTTTGGGTTAAGGCACCGGACGCTCCCGACCTAAACGGGGTATGGGTCGGTTACTACGATGACGGAACGCGGTCGCCCTATATCTGGAACATCGGCCATGTCGGCTCCACCTTGACCATCCAGGACGCTCGCACCGGCGGAACCACTCGGTCGCGAGGTTCTATCCAAGGCAACAAGATCACTGCCAACGATTTCGCCACGAAAAATGGGACGCTTTCAGCCGACGGCAATCAGATCAGATGGTCCGACGGCGTCGTCTGGCGAAGAGAGTAGGTCGGGGACACCTGTAACGAAGATCAGTTTAAGCGATCGTGCTCGACCCTCGAATACGATCGCGATCACCCAGACAATTAAGGAGAAATGATGAAACGACTGAAGAAATTTGTATTTATGGCTCTCTTTACGGGCTTTTTGATGTGTGCCCCGAGTCTCCTGACGCAAGAAGTCTCGGCACAAGGCGCTCAGGATTTTGTCGTCGTCAACAGAACCGGCGTAGAGATCTACGCATTGTACGTTACCCCGCACAATGCCGATGAATGGGGCGAAGACATACTCGGTGCCGACACCTTGCTCGCCGATGAAGATCTACTGATCACGTTTTCGCGTAAGGAACGGGCCAAGCTGTGGGACCTGCGTGTCGAAGATGAAGACGGCAACTTTATCGAATGGGAGAGGCTTAATTTGCTTGAGATCTCAAAGGTCACGCTCTACTACAAGAACCGCAAACCTACCGCAATCGTCGAGTAGGTCGATGTAAGGAAGATTGGAGAAAAATATGAATACTCGAATATTGGCGGTCGGTCTGATCGCTGCAATTTGCACAACGGTTGGCGGCTGCAGTTTCTCTGTAGGCACCAATCTAAACTCGAACACTACCGTAGCCGCCGCGAACAAACCGGCGGCGAATACAAACTCGGCATCGAAACCAAGGACCGACGAAAGCGCTAAACCGAAACTTAAGGGCGAAGCAAAACCGTCAGATGGCAATTCAAAAACGGCTAGTACGACAAATCCGGTTCCGGACGACTGGATCTATATCTATGACGAAAACAAAGGTTATGGCTTTTCGCTTCCAGACGGTTCCGAGGGAGAAAACACCTCGATCGATGGCGTGGATGTCTTTATGGCCACAACGCCTTCTCCTTCTGAGATCGACATCTTCGTTCTCGCTTACAAGGACCAAGACCGATCGAAAGAGGATCTGCTAAATGACGCGGTCGCATTCCTAGAGGAACTCGGCCAGAAAGTGACGCCCGGCGAACTAAAGGGCGGAAGCGAAGAGTATGCCGTGGCGGACGCAACAACGATCCATCCATCGCGCGGAAAAGGCAAGCTTCGCATCCTGGTGGGCACCGACATCACCGACAACTACGTGATGATTATCGGCGTCGAGGAAGATCGGTTCGCTGCTAATGAGAGCATCATCGACGCGATCTGGGGCAGCTTCGAAATGTGGAGCGGCGGCGGGGCAAGCGAGTAGAAAGTCTCGAGAGAGATGTAACCGGAGCCCCAGCCGGTTACATCGATCTCATCACTTGCCGAGAAATGTACGGACACTGGAAAGAAATATGAGTCAAACCAATACAGGCCGGTTAGCTGGAAAGGTTGCATTGATCACAGGAGCGACAGGCGGAATCGGCGAAGCGGCTGCAAAACGCTTTCTTGAGGAGGGAGCCAGCGTGATGCTCGTTGGGCGTTCCCCGGAGAAACTAAAAGCAATGCGTGAACGGCTTTCCGGTTTTCAGAACGTTGCAGAATTTGTCGCCGATGCAGCGGACGAGGCCGCGACCAAGCAATCCGTCACGGCAACCGTCGAGAGGTTTGGCGGATTGGATATCTCACTCGCAAACGCCGGCACGGAAGGAAACTGTGCATCGATCGAAAACTTGACAGTCCAAGAATTCGAAAGCGTTTTTCGAACCAATGTCATTGGTGTTTTTCTTTCGATGAAATACGCGGCCGAACCGATGAGGCAACGGGGGAGCGGTTCGATCATCGCGCTTTCATCGATCGCGGGAATGATCGGTTCGCCCACGATGGCGCCGTATATCGCTAGTAAACACGCAGTTTACGGCTTGGTTAAAACGGCGGCCCTCGAACTTGCGGAGGCGAATGTCCGAGTCAATGCGATCGGCCCAGGTCCTATCAACAATCGTATGATCCGTTCGCTAGAATCGCAATTCAGTCCGGAAGACCATGCCGCAGGTCACGAGTTCGTCCTTTCGCATATTCCGATGAAACGATACGGCACGAATGAGGAGGTCGCTAATCTCGCCCTGTTTCTGGCAAGCGACGAGTCCAGCTATTGCACCGGCGGCATTCATATGATCGACGGCGGATGGGTCGCTCAATAGGTCAATTTTAAAGGGCCCACCTACCCTCTAAAGAAGCATCTTTTGAAAAAAGGAGAAAGATCGTGAAGAACATTTTGGAACACAATCGCTTAGTAACCGGCTTGGCATTCTGATACTCACAATTACCGTCGTCGTCTACACCTAGGTGATTCCTCTAATAGAAGATTAATTGGGTGATGATACTACTGAAAATGAAAAACAGAAATGAGTTGATACTACTGCATTTACCGGCTTTGGCGCTTTGGTTTTCAGTATTCGGGTTGAGCGTAATTGCGCAAACCGATATCCGTAATGTCTCAAAGACTGCGGCGGTCGATAAACTGGTTGATTTGACCTACCGGATGCACCCGTATGTCGGCGTCGAAGAGCAATTAGCTTCGCTGCCGGGAACCCACGAAGTCAGAGCCGAGGAAGAAAGAGTCAGACAGATACGGATCGAAGGCTTCGACGAGGCATTGAAGATCAATGGTCAAATAACGCCTGCCCAAAAAGAGTTTGTTCGAGCCAATTACGATTTTTTGGAAAAATTGGTGGACTCAGTTACTGCAACTGCGATCAGTAAAAATTTTCCGACCGAACAGTGGATCAAAGAAGGCTTGGAGAAAAGTTACGCGCGAAAATTTACGCCGAAAGAACTAAATAGACTGGTCGCGTATTTTCAGAACACTTCAGGTCAGCAGGTCCTAAAATATATCAGGCTGACCGAAATGGCGGAGATGATCACCGGAAATGGAGGCACTTTGGATTACACCATATCGGACAAAGCGGAACACGATAAATTTGCCGCTACGCCGCTCGGAAAGAAATTCATGAGCGCTTACTTAAAGGAAACGATCGCGTATCAGAAAATTAAGGAAAACGCCGTCTGGTCTGCCAATCCCGATGCCGACGGATTTTTTATCTACCGGCCGGAAAATCTAAACAAGCTCATCAATAAATTTGTCGCGGACAATTACAAGAAGTAACGGCATGGACGAAAAACAAATGCAGGGGTACCGCGATCGGCTCAGAAGTTGTCTTGGCAAGCGAGATCGTTGTCGAACCACGGCACCAGACCAGTAGCGTAAACACTCACGGAATAATAGATCGTCGGGCCTAATCAATGATTCGCCGCACTTGTTTTTCCGAAGTTAGAAAGCAGCATTTAAGTACTTTCGAATGGTCAGAAAGTACATAAAGGGTAAAAGGAGATGTGCAGATGATTGCGAAATTTGTTCCGGTTTGCGATACAGACCGTAATGTTGTTTATCCCCAAGGATGTGAAGGAATCAAAGATCGCCACAAAGAATGGCGCGACTTATATGAAGATCAGCGGGTCGGGGATAGTCTCGCCAACACAATGAGGCATTGGGATAAGGAAGTCCCAGTGAATTCAGCATTTTTGATTATTGGGGGCAGAGAATCTATTACGTCTGTTTTGGATTGCTATCTCAAAATTAGTGTGCGAAGTCATAAGGCTCTAGTAAACAGACAGGGCAATAGAACTGGGAAAAGTTACACGACTGTTTTACTCATTCCCGAAGACACTTGCAAAAGCTTCGAAGCAAAGACAGTCAATAACATAGGTGACGTTCGTGCACAAATCAACCTAAGTCGCCTAGATAGAACAGCTCTCGGGGAGACTCTCGAGCAGTTTCGCAGGCACTGGAAGTGGTATGTTCATGTGACAAATTTCGTAAACAGTTTTTAAGCCAAGCATATAACGGCGTTGCTACCGAGTTTGCGGATCTTCCGCTTCGTCCTCCGATTCGGCATCAAGGGAGGGCCGAACAACGTCGATCAAGCTCGTTATCGCGTTGTACAACATAAGTACGACGCCGACCAAGAGCCCCGACAGAAGGGCGATGTAAGATATCAAAATGTAGTAGATCGTTGTGAACCAAGAAGCCGGGACATCGTCGGACTCTTGAACAGGAACGCTAAGAAAAAGCAATAGGACGATGCCTCCGATCAAACTGATCGTTGCAAGCAGTCCGATCCTTTCGATGCGTTTGAAAAACGATGGTTCAAAATCATCGTCCCAGCTTTTCGTCAGACTGAGCATCGTCAACATCAAGGCAAGGATCGTGGCAGAACCGGTGATGATCGAACTTCCAAAGAAAAGTGCCGATGAGATCACACCCGCAAGCAGTCGGCGTGCCTCTAAACCGCTATATATCTGCCCCACCAGCCCCTGTGCTGAAAGTACGATCACTCCCGCAACTACGCCGCCGGTCAGAGCCTTTTTTGTGCCGATAAAAGATGTTGGATCGGCTACGCCATTTTTATCCCCTGATCGTCTCGTCATATATACTCTCCCGATATACTCTCCCGCTGCATTGAGTGAAAAGCTCGCTCTATAATGCTCGCAAGAATCGATATTAACGTTTTCTACGTCGGACAAATGTTCGCGTTATTGCACAGTGAACTAGCCTGATTTTTGGGCCAGCTGCCATTTGATTCGTGTGTAGGCGATCAAAAAGCCGTTTCTTTGTGCGTTTTTCTGAGACTGGCTGCCCGGTGCCGCGCACAGAATTGCCTTAGTGCATCCCTTTTCCGCAGCATACCTCAATCGGGCGTTGAGCAAAGCATTTTGAGCTCCCTGCCGTCGTTCATTTGGTAGGGTCGAAGCTCCCGCAAGAATGCAGGTATTCTCGTGGATGAAAAAACCCGCAGCCGCAATCGGGCGGCCATCGATCTCAGCAAGGAACGAATCTGCTCCTTCAGTGCGTGCCGAGATCCGACCCATTTGCAATATGAAACCATGAAGTTCCGGTGCCTCTGAAGCCCACCCATCCGCCGCCACTCGCGCCCAAAGGTCGGCTTCATCCTCCTTGATCCGCCGTGTCGTTACGTTTGTAACCAGGTCTGAAAAATCGCTTCCGGATATCTCACGATACATAACACTTGTCAGCTCGATCGGCCGATAGCCGCGATCACCAAGAAGCGTCAAGAGTGACGGATCGGCCATCGGGCTTACCTCGTGAAATACCGGAGCCCCACGTTCTTTGTAGAAATCTTCGATCGTATCCAAGTGTTCGGACGTCGCTTTTCAAAAACGCCAAGCCCAAACGTCTGCGTCAGTGGTGAGTCGGGGCCGTCGAACATCGCATATGCGCCGCCAACCTCAATCCACTCGGCTCCGAGCTCCGGATCGAGTTGGGCATGGGCCACAACAAAATGAGCGTTTGCTCGAGCCTCCGTTCGCTCAAGTTTCTGAGATAGTTTAAGGTCCGAATAGATCATCTTCAGATCTTGACGCATTCGCCGCGTTTAATGAATTGGCCGTCGCCGGCATTTCCCTTATGCTCGCCGTTCTCAATAATGACGCGGCCGCGGGATAGGACCGTTTCGACCTTGCCCTTGACCTTCCAGCCTTCATAAGACGAGTAATCAACGTTCATATGCTCGTGTTCGACCCCAAATTTCGTTTCGCCGTTCGGATCAAAAATTACAATGTCAGCATCGGAGCCGACCGCGATAGTGCCTTTCTTCGGGAACATCCCGAACATCTTCGCGGCAGCCGTGGAGGTCAGCTCGACAAAGCGATTTAGCGAGATGCGGTTTTCGACTACGCCGCCATCGTAGATGAGAGCAAGCCGATTCTCAACCCCCGGAGCTCCGTTAGGGATCTTCGTGAAATCATCCTTGCCGAGTTCTTTTTGCTCTTTCATACAGAACGGGCAATGATCGGTCGATATCACCTGCAGATCGTCCATCTTCAGGCCTTTCCACAGTTCGGCACAGTTGTGTTTTTCACGAAGCGGCGGGGTCATTACATATTTTGCCCCGTCCCACCCTTCGCCGTAATCTTCGATCGAGTGGAAAAGGTACTGCGGACACGTCTCGGCGAATGCCGCGATGCCACGATCGCGGGCCTGCCGCACTTGATTGAGCGCGTCGGTGCAGCTTAGGTGAACTATGTAGACCGGGGACTCGGCCATTTCGGCGATCGCGATCGCTCGGTGGACGCCCTCAGCCTCGGCGATCGTCGGCCGGGTAAGAGCGTGATACTTCGGAGCGGTGCGGCCGTCGGCAAGGAAGCGTTTGATGATCTCGTTGATAACGATCCCATTCTCGGCGTGCATGCATATCAACCCGCCTCTTTGGCCCGCCGCCGACATCGCCCGAAAGATCGTTGCGTCGTCCGCCAGAAAGACTCCCGGATACGCCATGAAAAGCTTGAATGAAGAAATCCCCTCATCCATCAGCTTATACATTTCCTTTTCATCGCCGCCCTCAAACTCGGTCGTGATGAGATGAAAGCCGTAGTCGATACAGGTCTTGCCCTCGGCCTTTTTGCGCCAAGCATCGACGCCCGCGGTCATCGATTCGCCCTTCGTCTGCACCGCAAAATCAATGATCGTCGTCGTCCCGCCAAACGCCGCCGCCTGCGTCCCCGTAAAAAAATCGTCCGACGATTGCGTCCCGCCAAACGGCAGCTCCATATGCGTATGCGGATCGATCCCGCCGGGGAACACCAATTTCCCCGCCGCATCAATTACAACATCCGCCTCCATATCCAGCGTCTTGCCGATAGTCGTCACAGTCTCGCCGTCAATGAAAATATCTGCAACGTAGTCATCAACCGCGGTTATAATCCGGCCGTTTTTTATCAGTGTTCTCATAGTTCAGCAGGTTATTCAGGCTGGAATTCAAGGAGTCCGATCGTCCCGTTGGCGGAAACACCCATTTCAAGGCCGACGGTCATGCTGTCAAATACGATCCGGTAGCGGTAGAGAATGCCGCGGCCCATATCGGTCCGTTCTAGAAGCTCGAACTTGCGGATCGGCCCGACGGTCTTCAAGTGGGCGAGAAGGCGGTCGCTAGGATCGAGGAAAGCCTGGCGCAGTCGCGGCGAAAACCTTTTCTCGTCGACACTTCCACGGAGAGCAGCCTCGATGATCTGACGAAATTCTGCGGTCGTTCTCGGCGCCGGATCTTCGATCGGCTTAGGCCTGAGCGATGGGTCGAGCATTTCGGCAATGCGGGTAGCAAACGAAGAAGGGTTCATATCCGCGGAGTTCGCAAAAGCAATTATCGTCAATTTATTATCCGGATATCTTGCGATCATCGATTTGAATCCCTGCCATGCACCGCCATGTTCTATCACCTTGTGGCCGTTCACAGTTCGGATCATCCAGCCAAATCCATACGGATGTTCTTTTCCGTTCTTCAACTTGACCCGCGACCACATCTGCTCAAATCCCTGTTTACTGAGAAGTTTTCCGCCAGCAAGAGCATCTTCCCACTTGATCATGTCCGTCAGACTGAGATAAAGGGCCCCATCGGCTGTGGTATTGAGCGTGGGCGAGACCCACTCTTGATTTTTCAATTCGCCATTCCGCAATTCGTAGCCCGCCGCACGGTTGGGAACAATGTCGTGTTCGCTTATCACGCGGGCCGTAGACATTCCCAGCGGCTTGAATACACGCTCGGTCAAAAGATCTCCATAAAACTTTCCTGACGCCTTTCGAACAATGATGCCGAGAGTCACATAGCCCAGATTGCTGTATTGCCATTTTTCACCAGGTGCGAAAGCAAGTGGTGTTTCCTTGATCATCTTGAACAGATCATCTTCGGTATAGTCGCGTCGGTAATCGAACTTGGGCGGGTAGTCTGTAAACCCGCCGGTATGAGTCAGCAGATGCCGGACGGTCACATCTGTCCAACCGGGCGGAACGTCACCGAGGTATTTCCCGATCTTATCATCGAGCGCGATCTTGCCTTCCTCCACAAGAAGCATCACCGCAAACGCAGTAAATTGTTTTCCCACCGAACCCGATTGGAAGATCGTCTCCGGTTTGACCGGAACGTTGTGCTCAATATTTGCGAGGCCATAACCTTTGACGATTAGAGGTTTGCCGTCTTTGATGACCGCAAGCGAAACGCCGGGAATCTTCTGGCGTTCCATCTCGCGTTTCACAAACTCGTCAACCGAGGCCTCAGAAGACGCCTGCGCAAATGCAAAGGCTGTGAATATCAGTGTTACGGCTGCCGATCTCAAAATGGGCATATTTTTTCCGCTCTTCAGTTTTTTACGAATGGCATATTTCGCATACGACCGCCGCCGATGTGAAGGGTCGTTATCTTGCCCTCGCTGTCCCTAGAGAGCCATACAACCATCCCGCCCGGTCCGGCGAAGTGATCTTTATACACGGGCCGCAAAGGATACTTATTGTTGGGACGTTGCGTCAGAAATGCATTTTCGCCTTCAACAACAGCAAGAAAAGTCGCATCCGCCTCATCGCTATACCATTTCCCGGCGATAGCCGCGAGATCGACTGCAGTAGGTTTCCATTCGATCTCCGGGATAAGCCGCATTATCTCACCATCTTCATCACTTTGCGCCGAGGTTGGATTTCCGTCAGGCCCAAGATTGATGGTAACGATCATCGGTCCGTACCGGAATTTGTCGTTGCCCAGGGGAACCATCGGGCGAGCGTTCAGCAGAAGCCGGCCCTTTTCAAACCAGACCCGCTGCGGGGCGTGAGTTCGCTCATTACGGTACATCCCTGCGTATTTCTGAAGTTCACCCTCTGTCATCGCAGGGCCGGCGTTCGGCTGCGCGGATTCGGGAGACGGGCCGAATATCTCATCGGTGACCAAGGCGGCCAGGCGGCCGGCGGGCAGATTCTGTCCGTTACACAATACAGCGACCGACACTTTCTGATCAGGGTACCGGGCAAGAAATGTCTGATAGCCAGCGGTCGCACCGCCGTGCGAAACCTCGCGCATTCCCCGGTTTTTGCTGACAACAACACCTAAAGCATATTCGATCTTACGCCCGTCGTTCAGCACACCCTGAGTTTCGAGAGCATCAACAAGCGACGCTCCCATTGACCGAGAGTCGAGCATTGCATTCCATTTCAGCCATTCACCGACCGTTGTCAGCATGCCGCCGTTGCCGTACACGCTCATTATTGGCATGTTGAGCTTCCACGGCCCATCTGGGCCCTGGCGCGAGTAGGCTTGAGCACGGCCGGGCACCACACGCTGATAGTCGTCACGCCATGAGCTGTTTTTCATCCCCAGCGGTTTGAAGAAACGCTCTGCTATAAAATCCGGAAACTTTTTTTTCGAGACCCGTTCGGCGATGAGCGTAGCGAGTTGGTAACCACTGTTCGAATATGAGTGTTCGTCACCAGGCTTGAAATCCAGCGCCTTTTGCCGGAAGACAACATCGATTGCGACGTCCTGCGAAATAACCCGGTCTCCACGCCCGATGCCCGTAAGAGCCATCACCGAGCCCCAATCCCGAACCCCGGCGGTGTGATTGAGCAAATGGCGGATCGTGATCTTCGAACCGTAGTCGGGCAATTCGGGAAGGTATTTCCGGGCGTCGTCATCCAGGTCAAGCTTGCCATCCTGCTCCAGCAGAACAAGTGCGGCGGCCACAAACTGTTTCGCCACTGAGCCTGATTCAAAAATTGTGTTCGGCGTATTCGGGATGTTGTGCTCCATCTCAGCAAGCCCAAAAGCCTTTTCGAAAACCGATTCACCGGCAAGCGAAACGCCGACCGCACATCCCGGCGCCGCAGTGGTATGCGTCTTTGACGCCTTTTCGAATGCCCGCTCGGCACCAGCGATGACCTTTGACTTTTCGGGAACTTGCCCAAACGAAGTGGAGGTAAAGATAAGCGTTAGAATTATCGTAAAGATACTTTTCATAATTTCATTTTTCTCCGGCGACGGAGAGCCTTGGATCTCGATTTATACGACATCTATGAAATATATGTTCCCTTAACGATATCGCGACCCCTTAGGCTAATTAACTTCGGTTGGATCTGCGTCGACTCCCTTTTCCTTTTCTTCTCCGTCATCGTCCGCCTTTTGCTGTTCAGCCAGAACTGTATCCGCTGCGTCCGCAAACCGTTCCTCCATGTTGTCACCGGAGTGCTCTTGAGGATAGCGCTCGAAGCCGCTGTAGAAGTACGAATCCAGGTACAATTCCCGCAGAAACTTGAAGAATACCTTTCCGATCGCTATTGCCGGGATCGAGAGGATAAAGCCCATAAATCCAAAGAGCTTTCCACCGATCAGCAATCCTAAAAACACCGCCATGGGATGCAGGTTTAACCTGCCGCCAAGAATTTTCGGGGTCAAAACGTAGCCTTCCAATGTCTGTACGGCTACAAAGACACCGAGAACGGCCGCGATATCCCAAACGCCGCCGCCTGCGGAAAGTGTAAATCCGGTTGCGAGAAAGATTCCCAGCAAAGTCCCCACATATGGTATTGCATTCAACAGGCCTGCGATCAAGGCGATACCCGCCCAGGCCGGGACGTCCAGAAACCAAAATCCGACCGCGTAAAGAACTGCCATTATCAGGCCAATTAGAAGTTGCCCGCGCACGTAGGACTCGAGAATGCGGCCCGACTCGTCAAACAGCCGACTGAAAGGATCGCGAAAACGCGGCGGAATAAGTTTTTCCAGTGAATCTCGCCATTTTTGGAAATCCAGCAGGATGTAGAAAACAAAGAACGGGACGAGAAGCAGATCGACCGAGGACGTTAGAGCTGTCCATATCACCGAACTCCCGCCGTTCGTCTGCGTGACAGTTCCCTCCTCGTCAATGGTAGTCGTTTTGGTCGAAATATTCTCGTCGTAAAAGGTGGCCGGATCACTCAAAAACTGCTCGATTCTCTCGCCCGCGACTCGTTCGAGCGCCGGGGAATAGCGGCGAAGGAACTCACGCTGGCGTTTCGCGTTCTCCGGCGTAAAGCTTTCAGAGATCGTCGACCCGGCTTTCGTGCTCTCGGCCCAAAGATCGGGCACAACGTAGGTCACAAAAGCAATTATGACTAGGCCTACGAACAAGATCGCGCCGATCGCCGACACCGAACGTGACAACCCGCGCTTCTCTCCTTCAAAGACGATCGGATTGAGCAGATACGCGATCGCAAACGAAGCAAGCACCGGTACTATCGCTACGCTGCCAACGACGTAAAGAAAATATATGGCGAAGGCCGAAACGACAACCGTCGGCACCCATCTGAACCACCATAGTGGAGATCGCTCTTTTCTCCTGCTAGATTTCGGCCAAGTTGTTTTCATCACAGTTTGATGCTCGATATAACTCTGATGTCAAGACAGAAAAACTTATTACACCGATAATGCAAGATCGAGAGCTTCCACCAGCCGGTCAACCGTATCGGTCGTAGTGTTTAGCATCAAACCGGTGCGAATGACATTGCCGTACAAGCCGCCTTTACCGATCAGGACGCCGCGCCGCTTTGTCTCCTCGAACACTCGCAACACAGCTTCGGGGTTCGGCTCTTTGGTTACGCGATCCTTGACCAGTTCGATCCCGAGCATCAAGCCCATGCCGCGAACGTCGCCGATGATCGCGTACTTATCCTGAAGTTCGAGCATTCGTTGCTTTAGATAGCCGCCGACGACGCGGGCGTTCGTCCTGAGGTCATCTTCTTCGATCACCTTGATCACGGCCAGTCCGACTGCCGACGAAACGGGATTGCCGCCAAAGGTGGAGAATGTCAGGCCCGGGAACGCATCGGCGACCTCGGGCGTTGCGATCGTCCAGCCGATCGGTACACCGTTGCCCATACCTTTTGCCGAAGTGATGATGTCCGGCTCAACGCCCCAATGCTCGATGCCAAACCATTTATCGCCCGTGCGACCCCAAGCGGCTTGGACCTCGTCTGAGATGAAAAGCCCGCCGTGGCGCCGTGCGATCTCAGCCACTTTGGGGAAATATTCTTTCGGCGGGATGATGAATCCGCCAACTCCAAGGATCGTCTCAGCCATAAACGCCGCAATATTGCCGGTCGTCGTCGTGTTGATGATGTCTTCAACATCATCTGCACAAGCGACGCCGCACGATGGATATTCAAGCTTGAACGGACATCGATAGCAATAAGGTGCCGCCGCATGTATTATCCCCGGCACCTGAGCCGCGACCGGCCGCCAAGTTTTATGCCCGACCGAAGCCAACGCCGTCGCCGAACGGCCCGCGTAACTATGTCGCAACACGATAATCTCTTGGTTTCCGGTCGCAAGTTTTGCCGCAAGTATAGCTGTATCATCGGCCTCAGTTCCGCTGTTGGAAAAGAATGACTTCTTCAGCCGCCCAGGCGTGATCTCCGCCAATTTTTCCGCTAGGTCGCTTTGCGGTTCGTTGGCATAAAGCGTTGACGTATGCGAGATCTTATCTACCTGCTCTTTCCAAGCCGCGTTCACCCGGGGATTCGCATGGCCCAGGCTGACGGTCAGGACGCCGCCAAAGCAATCCAGGTATTCGTTCCCTTGATCGTCCCAGACCTTCTCACCTTCTCCTCGAACCAACGCGATCGGTTCCTGATAATAGTTCGCAACCGCCGGGAAAAGGAATTCTTTATGCTTTCGAACCGCGTCAGAAACCGTTATTCTTTGCTCTTGTGGGTCCATAATTTGTTGTAGGATGCCAAATAAAATGGGCACGAAATGAGAACGCTATCCTAAGCCATTTTCGTGCTTGCCGACATTCTATTTTTTGACCGATCAAAGGTCTTCGACCGTAAGTTGGATGTCTGCGTACTTCCACGCTTCGACAAATCGTTTTCGCACCTTTTCGGCCTCATCTTGTCTCCCCTGTTTTTCCAGAGCGGTCGTTAGGCCAAAAAGTGAACGTCCGCTGCCCGGATTACGCCGCAGGTCTTCACGAAACGTCTTCTCCGCCTCGACGAACTGCCCATCACGGAGCAATGCACCGCCAAGATTCTCTCTCACGGGCGAGATCGAAAGCGGCGGTTCGGAATATGGAAGCGTATCCTCCGCATCGACCGCGTCCCAAAGAAGATCTATCTCTTCCGACTTGTCACCTTTCTGACGGGCGATCGCCGCGTCGATTCTTGCATCATCGATCTTTCGCAACGGATTCGGATCACTACGATCTTTAGATCGTTCAGCTTCCGCCTTGTCAACATCTCCGGTCGCAGCGAGAGCCATCGCACGTGCCCAGGTCCACGCCCTCAGCGTCTCAGGGCGGCTATCCGCCGGTGGAGCAGGAGCTTTTAAAATGTCATCCCACCGCTTGAACCGTACCCAGTACCGCGGCCGTTGATCAGAGTAACGCGGAGTATGGAAGCCAAACTTCCGATCCAGCGTGTTCGACACCATCTTCGAATTCCCCTGCATCGCGTAGGAGAAAAGAAGAAAGTTCAGTACGTGATTGTAATGCCACAGCTTGAATTCCTCCGACAGCGTATCGGTCGGCATCGTGGCCGTTTCCTCATTTGATTCAATGGATTTTTGAAAATTCCCCGTTCGCACATAGATGTGCGCAGGCATGTGGACCAGGTGGCCGAATGATGGAATAAAGATCTTTTGGCCGCGAAGAGCGTCGGCTGCGGGCAGAGCACGTTCGGGCTGCATTGATTCTTCGACGCCGTGAATGTATGTATGCGTCAGTCCGACGTGCTTGGGGTGCAGTTTGAGGCCTGCCTCAAGAACAGCTAACATCTCGGGCCATCGGCCGACTGGCTCGCCATCGCGTGTCCAGTTTGTATAACCCGCCGAGTAGAAAATGCTGAGAGCGTAGAGAGCGGCTGCATCCGCGTCTTTTCGGTTAGTCTCATATATCGCCTTCATCGCATCGCGATAGGCGTCCTCGGAGGCCTTTCGGTCGTAACCGGTTTCGTCAGGAAGAAGCTTTGTTAGCGCTTCAATATACCTTCTATCAGACGGCGGGGCGGGCAGCGACATAGCGGTCTTTATCGCATTTCGAGCTTCCTTCATCCGCTGCTCATCGCGGGGGTTCCCACCGCCGGTCCCACGCGGATACGCCGCTAGAGCGAGACCCCAATATGCCATTGCCAACTTCGGATCGAGTTCTGCCGCGCGGCGGAACGACCTGATCGCGTCGCCGTCATTGAACGCATAATACAGCGTGAGCCCCTGATCGAAATAGGCTTGTGCCGGTTTATCGGATGTGGCGACCTTACGGTGAGAGATCGCATCGGTCTTTACAAGATCGATCGCCCTTTCCTCGGTTGTAGTTTTTGTGGCCGCGTGATTTGCGTGTTGAGCGAATGCTATCGCCGAAACCATGAGCACAAGTGCCATTAAGCCGGATACTTTTCGCATATTTCTCCTGAGACTTACTACCGTTAATAAAGGTTTCCTTCGCGTTTCCGGCCTGTGTGATCGACATACACGACCTTCATTTCGCTGTAAAAATCGAGGGCGGCCGAGCCTTGTTCGCGTGGGCCGATGCCGCTGCCTTTGATGCCGCCGAAAGGTATATGAGCTTCGCCCCCGGTCGTTGGGCTGTTGATGTGCGTCATGCCGGATTCGATCTCGTTCACAAATTTGGTGATGCTGTTGTAATCGTTCGAAAAAACGGAAGACGAAAGGCCATAATCGCAATCATTCGCGACCGTCATCGCCTCATCTAGATCTTTCACACGCGTTATACCGAGCACGGGGCCGAAGATCTCTTCGCGAAAAATCCGCATATCGGGGGTGACATGGTCGAAAACGGTCGGTTCAACAAAATAACCATTCTCGAGGCCATCCCCCTCGGCGCGGTGGCCGCCGCAGAGCAGGGTTGCACCATCTTCGCGGCCAATGTCAATGTATTTCAGAACGGTGTCGAATTGAGATTCGTCGACCGAAGGGCCGATCTCGCTCTTATCCTCGGAACCAGGCCCAAGCTTATACGCCTTTGCTCTTTCGACGATCTTTTCGACAAACTTATCCGCGATCGAATCAATGACAACCGCACGCGACGACGCCGTGCACCGCTGACCGGTTGAACCGAATGCACCGGCCGCGGTGTGCTCGACAGCGAGATCCATATCGCAATCTGCCAGAACTACGACCGGATTCTTTCCGCCCATTTCTGCCTGAAAAGGGATGCCGCGTTTCGCTATCTCACCATACATCTTCAGCCCGATCTCGGTCGAACCTGTAAACGAAACGGCTCGGACCGCGGGATGATTAATTATCTCGTCGCCGGCCTCGCTGCCCGAACCGATAACAAGATTCAGGACGCCATCCGGAACGCCGGCTTCTTTGAACAGCTCAACTATACGGACTGCGGTCGCAGGTGTGTTTGATGCTGGTTTGAAAACCACAGTGTTGCCGGCGGCAAGTGCCGGGGCTATCTTCCAGACCGGGATCGCTACCGGAAAATTCCATGGCGTGATGATGCCGACGACGCCGTGCGGCTCTCTGATCGTATATGCCCAGTTGGAAGGCAATTCGCTCTGTATCGTTTCACCGTTCAGACGCCGCGCTTCGCCGGCACAGAATTCAACGACGTTCGTTGCGCGTTGTACCTCACCGCGAGCCTCGGAGATGACCTTACCTTCTTCTCGCGTTATCAACTGCGCCAGTTCTTCCTTATGCTGTTCCATCAGCCGGGACATCAGGGTCAGAATGCGGCCGCGTGCCGGCGCCGGAGTTCGCTTCCATTCTTTGAACCCGCCGTACGCCGCCTCAACGGCCTTCCGCGCTTCTTCGCGGGTACACATTTGTGCCTCGCCGATCACGTCCCTTGTGTCCGCAGGGTTGATATTCGGAAGGGTTTTGCCTGAAGCGGAATCGATCCACTCGCCGCCAATAAAACTTCTATAGATTGTCATAACTTTGCGTGCTAATCTTATACAAATCAATGGCCGAAGGCAACGGAAATATCCCTAAATTACTGGAAGAACGCGTGTTAGAACATGGCGATAAAGCCTTTTTGTTCTCGGAAGTCGACGACCGCGAGTTTACCTATTCAGAATGCGGCAAAGCCGTGAACCGGACGGCCAGTTTGCTCCTTTCGCGCGGCATCAGAAAGGGCGACGTCGTTAGCTTACTTCTGCCAAATTCGGCTGAATACGTGATCGCTTATTTCGCTTGCTGGAAGATCGGTGCCATCGCCGGGCCCATAAATTCGCTGCTCAAAGCTGAAGAGATCGTCTGGGCTGTCGAGCATTCCGAAGCCAAACTAATGCTCGTCGGCTCAAGTTTCAGCGGAAGTATCCCCGCTCTGATGAAGTCGCCCTCGTCGCTAACGATCGTATTTGATGACGTCGATACTGTTCCGGGAGAACTGTCGGGAGAGATCGATCCCGTCGACCTCGAACCCGACGACGAAGCCATCCTGATCTACACATCGGGCACCACTGGCCGGCCGAAAGGCTGCCTGCTCACGCACGGCAACCTGATCGCAAATGCAATGCAGATTGCCGAATGGATGGACTTCGGCCCCGACGACCGACTGCTTACGGTGATGCCGCTTTTTCACATGAACGCCGTTTCGGTAACGACGATGACGGCTCTCTACGCCGGAGGCTCAACTGTCGTCTCGCCAAAATTCTCCGCATCAAGGTTTTGGGACACCATCGATAAATATGGAATAACTTCTTTCGGCTCGGTCGCAACTATGCTTTCGATGCTCCTCAGGACTAGTCAGGCGTCAGTGACCGGTGGTCACAGCGGATCTATCGACGTGCTTCAGACGACTGGCCCCCGACCAGCGACCACTCTTCGCTTCGCGATGTGCGGTTCCGCGCCGGTTCCTGTTGAGGTGTTAAAGAAGTTCGAAGAGACGTATGGCGTTTTGGTGATCGAGGGTTACGGCCTATCGGAATCCACATGCCGCTCGACGTTCAACCCGCCGAACGAAAATCGCCGGCCGGGTTCGTGCGGGCTGCCGATCGGAAATGAAATGCGGGTTGTTGACGATGAAGACATTGAGGTACCCAATGGAACTCTTGGCGAGATCGTCCTCCGCGGGCCGAACATATTAAAGGGCTATTTCAAGAATCCT
>JBBQTV010000045.1:0-19774 GCA_038212935.1 Pyrinomonadales bacterium
GAAGCTGCGTGCGCGTGCGATAGCCAACCGAATGTTCAATTTCGTGAGCGGAGTGCCGGCGGTTGAGTCTAATTTCGGATCAGATCACGGATCGGCCCGGCGGGATCAATGATCACTTTGCCGCGGTCGATCTGGAGAAGGTCCTTGTTTGCGAGGCGACGTATAACGCGGATCGTCGTCTCGGTCGTGAGGCCCGCCATTTCGGCGATCTCCTGACGCCGGAGTTCGATCCGAACGGGCAGGGACGATCCCTCACGGCTTGCGAGCTTTAACAGAACGGTGGCGACACGATGCTCCGGTGAGGCGGTGGCGAGGTTTTGGATAGTCGCCGTTTTTTCGCGCAGCATCTCGCACATCCATGCGATCACCGCGAAGGCAAACTCGTCTGACCGGCGAATGAGATCTAAAAAATGGTCACGGCCGAGCAGAAAAAGCTCGGTCTCTTCCATGGCGACCGCCGTCGAAGGATATTTTCCGCCATCAAACACCGGTGGCACGGCGAACATCTCACCGGGTCCGAAGATGCCGATTATCACCTCTTTGCCCGGCTGCAGAAAATGGATCATCTTCACTCGTCCTGAGGCCACTATCGGAAGGAACTCCGCACACTCACCTTCGGAAAAGATCTGCTCATTCTCGCCGTACGTATAGCGTCGACTGAGGCCGTCGATCTCAGTTCGAAGAGCTTCGCCGGCAGTTGAAAGAAGAGGTTTCACGGATAATATTTGTTAAGCATGACCGCCGAACCAAACGCCACGAAAAGTATCACGCTTACAAACGCGTTGGTCGTGAAGAATGCGGCATTCATGCGCGACAGGTCATCGGCCTTGACGAGCGTGTGCTGATAGGCCATCAACGTCGCGACGACCCCCACGCCGACATATGCAGGCCAACCGAGGCCCGAAAATGCCAGGAATAGCAGCAATACGACAAACGCCTGAAGGTGAAAAAGCTTTGCAATCCAAAGCGAGCGGGCGATGCCAAAGCGTGCCGGGATCGAACGTAGGCCGGCCTGTGTGTCATACTCATAATCCTGACACGCGTAAAGGACATCAAAACCCGATGTCCACATGAGCACAAAGACCGAAAGAAGGATAGGCAATTCGGAATCGATCGCACCGCGAACCGCGATCCAGGCGGCGGTCGGCGAAATGGCGAGAGCCCATCCTAGCAAGACGTGAGCAAATGCCGTGAATCGCTTGGCATACGAATATCCCAGGACGCTGAGCAAGGCGACGGGCGAGAGCGCAAACGTCAACCAGTTCAACGAATACGCAGCGAGAACGAAAACACCGATCGACGCAAAAAGAAACGCCCAAGCAAAACCCAGCGAAAGTTTCCCGCTCGGAAGCTCGCGGCCTGCTGTGCGGGGATTTGCGGCATCGATGTCGCGATCGACAATTCGATTAAAAGTCATCGCCGCCGAACGCGCCCCGACCATTGCGATAGTTATCCAGAGTATCTGCCGCCACTCCGGGATACCGCCAGCCGCCATCACCGCACCAAGAAATGCAAACGGCAGAGCGAATAACGTATGCTCGAATTTGATCATCTCGAGCGTGGTCTTAAATTTCGTAAACAGAGATGGCATCGGTCAACTATCGCTTCGGCGACAAGAAAACCGATTCTAACAAATGGTAGTTCGATTTGCAGATACACACTTGCATATCGGCCGTCCCGACCGCTAAATTACGCCTTGGGAGGCTTCTCGGCCGTGGCTCTTGAGTCTCAGCGTCTGCCTCAGCGAACTCTCCGCAAGAACCGTTCGAAGGACCGATTTGTAATAGACGCCGGAGATTAAAACGCAGATTAGGCACGATATATGCCCAGCGGAAAAACTCATGACGCCCTGACGATCTTGCTCGCGGCACCCGTTTTCGTGGGCGGATATGCTCTGTTTGAAAGCTTGGCTATCGCTGGCTTTTTGACCGCGGCGTATCTTTTCGGGGGAATGATGTTCGGGCCCGACTTGGACGTCGTATCATCACAGCAGCCGCGGTGGGGCATTCTGAAATTCCTTTGGGCGCCTTATCGCTGGATCTTTGCTCACCGTTCTCGATGGTCACACGGGCTGATCTTCGGAACGCTTTTTCGCGTGATCTATTTTATGGGGATCGCGACGCTACTTGTGCTTTTTGCGGTCTATTTAAATGCGGGATATGCGGGCGGCGACCTGCCGCGGATCGCCGAGGTGGCTGCGGCATGGCGGCAGTTGGGCGCGTTCGTGAAAGAATATCTCGGAGCTCACGCTCTCGTTATCGCATTTGCCGGAATGTGGCTCGGAGCCGCTGTCCACACGCTGACCGACATCGCGGTAACCTATGTTCGGACAGGACGCCTCACCGGATTTCTCTAAAAACTATTGCCGGCCCTTGCGTGCCTGCGTAAGCCGGAGAGCTTGGCGACGAACCGCGTCCGAGACGTTTTTGTTCTTGGAAAGGCCCATGAGGTCGCGAAGCTGCAGCCGAGTCAGTATTGTAAGAACGTTGGCGATCGGTGTTCGTGGGTTCCGGGCAAGGTTATGAATGATCGTATAGCTCCGCTGCCACTGCCTGTTGTTTGCAAGCATACGAAGGGTATCTTCGGGTATCGACCGCATTGCAGCGATCTTTTCTACCTCTTGTTCGGTGATCCGCGGATTCGCCACTACAGCTTGTGAAATAAGGCGGTTCGGATCCCGAATAAGAATGTTACGGGCCTCGCGGTCGCCCTTCATCGCAAGCCGCATGCGGTCCTTCATTCCCATTTTCAGCACGCGGTTCAGGATGGAAACGCGTTCGTGTGTAAGGTCGCCATCCTCATATTTCAACTCGCCGACGATCTTATTTAGGATAAGCTGCCGCTGTTCGTCCGTCTCTTCGTAGATTTCCTCGAGGTACTCCAGGCCCATCCAGGAGTCGTCGGTTTCGCTGTCCGGAACCTCGATCATCGAAGCGATCAGCAGAGCATCGTCTATGGTTAGCTCAGATTCGGACTGCTCGAAGAATTCAGCCGCGGCCTCTTTGCCTTGTGCGCGAAGTTCGCTAGCGATCTGCTCCTGTCCGCGTTCCTTTTCGAAGAACTCCTTTTTGACCTCGGCCGCCCGACGCTCGGCCTCTGGTGTTCGATGGGCGTTGCCGATAATGGCATCGATGATCGCGGGTGTTTGGATCAACAACTGCTGATTCATCGAGATGAGCTCGAGCAGCTCGCCGATCTGGGTATTGCGCGCAAAAGTAACCAACGTGTTCGGCGGCGTTCGCGGATTGAGAATTATGGCTTCATAAAGCTCTTTCCCCAAGCCGTGCTTCCCCGCGAAATGTGTCAGGACGCTTGACGGAACGTCGGCCGAAGAAATGACGGCACGAAGTTGATCTGGTTCCTGCGAATTGAGAGTGGCCCGGGCCTGCTCAGCAAGTTCCACATCGCTGACGGCCGCAAATGCAACCAGTACCTCCAGAAGATCGTTCTGCGGCAAAGGAAGCAACCCACGCGCCGCCGCCGCACGCGCAGGTTGCGGTGCCGTGCCTTCTATCAAAGCTTTGACAGCCGGATTGGTGGATTGTATCTCAAATGCCATGAATGACTGCCGACGCTTGATAATTGAAGCCTCTCGCACACCAGGCTGCGCAAAAACCAAATGCATATTAACACAGACGCCGAACCTCTTGACTATGGCTGTGCAGTGGCTTAACTTTGGAGTTTGCCTGTAACGCGCCCAAATAGTTTCAAAAGGCACGCGAAGGAAGTGTTTTACAATGATCAAACCGGATTTAGAACAAAAGATAGCCGATAAAACTGCACGCATTGGTGTTATTGGCTTGGGCTACGTGGGACTCCCGCTGATCGTCGAGTTCTGCCTAAAGGGCTACGAAGGCATCGGCTTTGAGGTCGACACGAAGAAGGCCGACGCGATAAATGGCGGGACCTCGTACATCGTTGATGTCTCCGACGATAACGTCAAAAAATGCGTTGATTCGGGAAAGTTAACGGCGACCACGGAGTTTGCGAAGCTCGGTGACTGCGATGTGATCATTATCTGCGTCCCGACGCCGCTTAGAAAAACGAAAGATCCGGATATGTCGTATATCATCGCAGCGGGCGAAGAGATCTGCGAATACATGCGGCCGGGGCAGCTGATCATTCTTGAATCGACGACCTATCCGGGCACCACCGATGAAGTGCTGCAGCCGATGTTCGAAGAAAAAGGCTTCGCTCTCGACAAGGATTTTCTGCTGGCTTTCTCGCCCGAACGCGTCGATCCCGGCAATCCGCAGTACCAGACCCACAATATTCCGAAGGTGGTCGGCGGCGTTTCAAAAGATTCGACCGACGTCTCGGCAATGCTCTACGGCGAGATCGTCGATGAGGTTCACGCCGTGTCGTCCGCCCGTGTGGCAGAAGCCTGCAAGCTGTGGGAAAACACATTTCGTGCAATAAATATCGGCATGGCGAATGAGATGGCGAAGCTCTGCAACACGCTCGGCATCGATTCGTGGGAAGTCGTCCGGGCGGCCGCGACCAAGCCGTTCGGCTTTATGGCATTTTATCCCGGCCCCGGCATCGGCGGCCATTGCATCCCGCTCGACCCGCATTACTTGTCGTGGAAAGCGCGTCAGCACGGGTTCGATTCACAGTTCATCTCGCTTGCCGAACAGGTCAATTCGGGCATGCCGGCTTATGTCGTCAAGCTCGTTTCGACCGCACTGAACGACGTCAAGAAAGCTGTCAATGGCTCAAAGGTTCTCGTGCTAGGCGTCGCTTATAAAAAGGACATCGACGACATGCGCGAATCGCCGGCGCTTTCGATCATCGATCTACTACGTTCGCGCGGCGCAGAGGTCGTCTTCCACGATCCGTTCGTGCCCGAGGTCACTTTCGATCATGCCTACACCATAGGCGACGGCGAACCGCTCCGCAATCAAGACCTAACAGACGACCTTATCGCAGGATCGGACTGCGTCATCATCTGCACCGAGCATTCCGGCGTAGACTACCAGAAGGTCTGTGAACTCGCGGGCGTGATAGTCGACACCCGCAACGCCCTAAGTGAGGAGACACGTAACGGCTCGAAAGCTAAGATCGTACGGCTTTAGAATTCAACATTAAAGACCAAAACAGTTTGAACGGTCCGCGATTCTGTTTAAGCTCATTGTATAATCTTGTGATGTAGTATATTCTTATCGTTTCGCGACTCTATTGCGCGCGTTCTCTTCTGAGAGCACTTCATCAATAGAAGTTGGAAACGTTGACCACCCCACACACCACCTCCCAAGAGATCCAAACCTCGGAAATTCGATACCGGCGTCTTTTCGAGGCCACTCAAGACGGCATTCTGATCCTGAACGCCGTAACTCTTCAGATCACTGATGTTAACCCCTTCATGATGGAGTTTCTCGGCTATTCCCGAGATGAATTCCTCGGCAAGGAACTTTGGGAGATAGGTCTTTTCGGTGATAAAGGGGCCAGCCAGACAGCCTTCAAGGCTCTTCAGGAAACAGGATATCTTCGCTACGAGGACCTTCCGCTCGAGACGCGAGGCGGTAAACGCCGCGAGGTCGAATTCGTCAGCAACGTCTATGACGAAGACGGCCAGCAAGTGATCCTCTGCAACATCCGCGACATTACCGAACGCCGAAAACAGGAAGTGCTAAGGGAACGTCTTGCCGCCATCGTCAAATCCTCGGACGATGCGATCATTAGTACCGACCTTGAAAGCATTGTTACTACCTGGAATTCGGCAGCCGAAAAAATGTTCGGCCATAGCGAAACCGAGATGCTCGGCAAGTCGCAATCGCTGATCATACCTCTCGACCGCGAGGACGAAGTCGTTCGCATCCTGAACCTGATCAAGCGAGGTGAGACCCTCAACCATTTCGAAACGGAACGGATACGAAAGGACGGCAAGTCGATCGATGTCTCGGTAACCATCTCTCCTATTAAAGACGAGGAAGGCAATATAGTCGGTGCCTCGAAGATCGCACGTGACATAAGCGAATTGAAACGGGCCGTAAAAGAGATCCATCAGCTCAATGCTCAACTCGAACAGCGGGTCACAGACCGAACCGCCCAGCTTCAGGCAGCAAACGACGAACTTGAATCATTCTCGTACTCCGTTTCGCACGATCTTCGGGCACCATTACGGCATATAAATGGCTTTAGCGGTGCGTTGCTTGAGGATTACGGCGACGTTCTGGATGAGACCGGAAAAGGCTATCTGAAGGAAGTTCGCGAAGCGACCCAGGAGATGGCGCAGCTCATCGACGATGTTTTGCAGCTCGCACGTGTGACCAGGACCGAAATGGCTCCCGCGGCAGTTGATCTCAGTGAAATGGCAAGATCCTCGGTCGAGGCCCTACAAACGGAATTCCCGGACCGGCGCGTCAGGGTTGAGGTTGAACCCGGGCTAACTGCAAGAGGCGATAGACGGTTGTTGCAAATATTGCTCACGAATCTTCTCGGCAACGCCTGGAAATTCACGTCGAAAACGGAGAACGCAGAGATCATATTTGGCCACGAAGAGACTAAAGGCGAGTCAGTCTTTTTTGTTCGGGATAACGGTTCCGGATTCGACATGGCGTTCGCGGATAAACTCTTCGGTGCCTTTCAGCGGCTTCACGGAAGTGACGAATTCGAAGGAACCGGGATAGGACTCGCGACCGTCCAGCGAATCGTAAACCGGCACGCCGGCCGCGTTTGGGCAGATGGCAAAGTCGATGTCGGTGCGACGTTTTACTTTACACTGCCGGCCATACAAGGAATCTAAAATGAAAAATAGAACCATATTGCTAGTCGAAGACAATGCACGGGACGAGGCTCTAACGATGCGGGCACTAAAGAAGAGCGGCATCGCGTCGGAAATAATCGTAGCCCGAGATGGCGTCGAAGCCCTTGACTATCTTTTCGGGACCGGAAAGTACGAGGGGCGGGACACTTCCATCCTGCCACATTTAGTGATGCTCGACCTTAAATTACCCAAATTGGACGGCCTACAGGTGCTTCAGCGATTGCGCGCGGACGACCGGACCAAGCGGCTCACAGTTGTAATGTTCACCTCATCCAGCGAAGAAGAAGACATGATAAAAAGCTACGATCTGGGTGCCAATAGTTATGTCCGAAAGCCCGTCGATTTCGAGCAATTTGCGGAAGTCACACAGAAACTGGGGATCTATTGGTTCAGCTTGAATGAACCGGTTCCCACTCATTAGCCCAACCTCAATGCAGAAGCCACTGCGTGTATTAAATGTAGAAGACTCGACGCGGGACGAAGCGCTGCTTAAGCGTCATCTCACGTCTGCGGGTTACGACCTGACGGGGTGGGAACGCGTAGACCGCCCGGAGGCGATGCTTGCGGCGCTCACTTCGACCGAGTGGGACATTATTCTCTGCGACTACGCGATGCCTCATTTTGACGCTCTGAAGGCGATGGCACTTCTGCGTGAGACGGCGATCGACCTTCCCTTTATCATCATTTCCGGTACGGTAGGCGAGGAGGTCGCGGTCAAGGCGATGCTCACCGGTGCCCACGACTATTTATCGAAAGACAAGCTGACCCGCCTCGTTCCAGCGATCGAACGCGAGTTGAAAGAAGCCAACAATCGTCGCGAACTTCGTGCGGTCGAGGTCGCGCGGCTTGTAAGTGAGGAAAGATATCGTGCGTTGTTTGACTATGCTCCTGACGGGATAATCATCTCCGGCCCCGACGACTACTACCTTGATGCTAACGCAAGTATGTGCACAATGCTCGGCTATGCACATCGCGAACTGGTCGGGCTTCATGCGTCTGACATCGTCATCAGGTCAGAGGCCCGCGAACTTGACGCAGAATTTGCTCTGGTCCAAAGCGAAACCGATTACAACCGCGAGTGGCACTTCAAACGAAAGGATGGCTCCGTATTTCCTGCCGAAGTGATCGCGACGATCATGCCCGACGGCAATCTGCTTGCGATGATCCGCGACAGCAGCGAGCGCACAGTGGCGGATGACAAACTTCGCGAGAGTGAATATCTCCTCGCCGCATCCCAGCGGATAACCCATCAAGGCAGTTGGATAATCGACCTTTGCGAATCCGGCAACGGAGAAATGATCAGAGAGCGGTGGTCGAACGAACACTACCGCATCTTTGGGTTCGAGCCGGGGCAGATCGAGGTCAATGCCGACAATTTCTACAATTCCGTTCATGAAGACGACCGCGAACGGCTGGCCGAAACGCTCCGCTTAGCGATCGAAGAAAAAGCTCCTTTCGACATTGAGCACCGGATCGTCCTGCCTGACGGAAGTGAACGCATCGTTCAGGCGATGGCGGAAGTTATCGTTGAAGCCAAGACGGGCAAACCCATCAAGGTCGTCGGTTCGGTCCAGGATATTACGGGGCGAAAGAAAGCGGAGGCATTGCTGCTGGAAAGCCAGGAACGGCTGATCTTGGCGGCTGAATCAGCGAGGCTCGGCATCTGGGATTGGGACGTCGTTGCCGACAAGATGGAATGGGACGACCGGATGTACGAGCTTTACGGTATCAAAGCCGAGGACTTCTCCGGTGCCTATGACGCCTGGCAAAAGGGATTGCATCCGGACGACCTCGCAGTTGGCGAGGAAAACATTCGGGCCGCACTTGCCGACGAGAAGCCGTTCATCAATGAATTCCGCGTCGTCTGGCCGAACGGCGAGGTGCACACGCTCGAAGCACGGGCATCGGTGCGGCGCGACCCAAGCGGCAAACCGCTTCGCATGATCGGCGTCAATTGGGACGTCACCGAACGAAAGGATCTGGAGAATCAGGTCAGGCAGTCGCAGAAGATGGAGGCCGTCGGGGTCTTGGCCGGCGGCATCGCCCATGATTTCAACAATCTTCTTACGGCGATCAACGGTTTCAGCGATCTGACGCTTCGAAAGATGGAAGCCGATAGTCCCTTTCGCCGCAACATCGAGGAAGTGCACAAGGCAGGCGTGCGTGCGGCCGAATTGACCAGCCAGCTACTAACCTTTAGCCGTAAAGAGGCATTGAATCCCTCCGTCATCAACCTCAACTCGGTCATTTCGAACATTGAGATGATGCTCCGCCGCGTGATCCGCGAAAGCATCGAGCTGAACGTGATCTTGGAGCCCGGTGTCTGCAATGTGGTCGCCGATTCGGGGCAGATCGAACAGGTGATAATGAACCTCACGATCAACGCCCGGGACGCCATGCCCGACGGAGGCTCGCTTACCATCGAGACCAAAAACGTACAGCTCGACGCGCACTTTGCAGAACAGCACATCATGTCCGCTCCGGGTGACTATGTCCGCCTGACCGTTTCCGATACGGGCGAGGGCATGGACCTTGCAACGAGTTCACACATTTTCGAACCGTTCTTCACAACAAAAGAGAAAGGCAAAGGGACGGGGCTCGGGCTGGCGACCGTTTACGGCATCGTCAAACAATCGGGCGGGGCAATTTCCGTCTATAGCGAGGTCGGCCACGGGACCGTCTTCAAGGTCTATCTGCCGTGCGTCAATCTGACCGTCGAAAACCCGCTCTGGCCCGCTGAAGACGAGGTCAGCAACGGCGGGACCGAAACGATCCTGTTTGTCGAAGACGATGATTCCGTGCGTGCCTTTGTTATGGAAGTGTTGGAGAGCAGCGGTTACAACGTTCTGGCGGCGAATGGCGGGCGGGCGGCTCTGCAGCTTTGCGAGAGTTACTCCGGGCAGATCGATATGCTGATCTCTGATGTCATTATGCCGAAGATGGGCGGCTCCGAGCTGAAGAATCACGTCGTCAAGCTCTTCCCGGATATCAAGGTCCTGTTCATTTCAGGCTATACCGACGATTCGATCGCCAGCCAACGCATCGACGACCACAGTATCGCCTTCCTCGAAAAACCGTTCTCTCCCGAAACCTTTATCAAAAAGATCCGGACGGTGCTTGAGGCTGTTGATCAGGAGCCGAGCTAAACTCATCCGTTGATCCCTGCGTCGGGGGTTTGACGTCTCGGAGGGCTTTTTTCAGCGCATGTTCGATATTGTCGATGTGCAGCAAATGCTCCCTGCTCGCTCCTCGATACTGAGCCTCGAGCCCGCCGAACATCCTTTCCATCTCGATCAACACGCTGGACACCACGTTGTCCCAAGCAGTCCCTCTATTTGTAGGCATGACGCATCGTACCACCAATGCGAGAATTGTCAACGCAGCAGAACACGAACGCAGGCTTCCCTTTCCCGTTGCTTGCTGATCCGAAAACCGATCCCGTAGGGATCAAATATTTTTAGAAAGCAATACATCAACCGATACAAGCTCCGTAGGAGCGACATATGAACATCCCGCTCCTACGGAGCTCAATGCTATTGACGGCCTCGCGGGCTATAAACATTCGACTCCTACGGAGCCGAAGCCCAACAATCACGCGAAAGCCCGTGGATGCTGGGCTTTCGCGGGATTTGGTGGAGGTGCGATGTGTCGCGGCAGGTCTGCAACGTGCCGCCGCAGACTGCAACGCCTCGATGTAGGTCTGCAACGTGCCGCCGCAGGTCTGCAACGCCACACGATCACCCGCCGAAACAAAAGCCCGGGCGATGTGCTCGGGCTTTTTTGTTTATTTTTTGGCTTTCTTTTCGATCTGGGTGATCAGCCGTTTGGCGTGGTTGCGGGCCATGAGCGGGAGGCGTTCATCGATGCTGAGTTCGGTGAGGAAAGGGAGCAACTGCGGCGGGTCGGAGATCTCACCGCGTTTGAGAAATCCTTCGAGCCGAGCCATTATCTTCACCGTTTCGAGCTGCTGATTCTCACGTGCGAGCTTTATGTCGAAGATCCAGACGTATTGGTTGGCGACCTTTCGATATTCGTCGGCGAGAGCCTTCGCCAGCTTGTTCGTCGTCCAGTTAAAGACCGCCGTCCGCGAACGCACGCCCTCACGCCGTGTGATCTTGACCGTGCCGAGGTGCGAATAATCCTTTTCATACTGGTAATTGTCGGATGAATCGAGGAAATTCAGCTCGGCAAAGAGCCCGTCGAGCGTGGCGACCGTCGCGGCCGAAAGCACGACGGGATCGGTGATGCCTTCGTCGTGATCTTTGTGGATGAACGTGATCGTTCCGCGGCCCGCCGCGTCATGATCGATGCGGATGGTCGAGATAGTAAAATTCGGTTGATCAAATTCGTATGAATACGCTGGATCGGTATTTCGCTGTGCCGGTTCGATGGCGATCGGAGCGGACGTGCCCGGGCGTTCGTTTCGCTTCGCCGATCGCGGCTGCGGAACTGCGGCCAGATCGGGAACGGCCGCGGCGTCTTTCGCAACGCTTACCGCCGGCTTCTTCGCCGGAGCCTTTCGCGGTTTGGTCTGAGCCGATGCGGCTTCGCCCATCCCCAGCAAGAAGAACGCCATCGTCAAGAAACTAATTACTGCTTTCATAACCCTTACGGCCTACAACCTCGGACCAAAGCCGAAATTGTACACCGGGTTGTTCGATGAGTCGAGGTTCGGAAAGGTTTGTTGTTGCAGAAGCTATTCGAATTTGACCGAGACGACCTTCGAGACGCCGGCTTCCTGCATCGTCACTCCGTAAAGCGCACGAGCCGCCTCCATAGTCCGTTTGTTATGGGTGATGACGATAAATTGCGTCTTCTCGGACATTTCGGCGATCTTACCGACGAAGCGGCCGACGTTCGCATCATCGAGCGGAGCATCGACCTCATCAAGCAAGCAGAACGGCGACGGGCGGTATTTGAAGATAGCAAGCACAAGTGCGATAGCGGTCATCGCCTTTTCACCGCCCGAGAGCAAGAGGATATTCTGCAGACGTTTGCCGGGCGGCTGTGCCGAAACTTCGATGCCCGCTTCGAGAATGTCTTCGGCCTCGAGCAGTGTCATCTCCCCGCGTCCGCCGCCGAATAGTTCGCTGAAGAAGGTCTTAAAATTCTCGTTGATCGCTTCGAAAGCGTTCTTGAACCGCTCGCGGGAGCGTTCCTTGATCTCGCGTAAGGCTTCCTCAGCCGAACCAATGCTTTCGATGATGTCCTGCCGCTGCGAGGTGAGAAATAGCAGCCGCTCTTCGGCTTCGGCAAGCTCTTCGACCGCGAGCATGTTGATCGCACCAAAGCTTTCGAGCTTGTGACGAAGATCATCGACGGTCGTGCGCGCTTCTTCCAGAACGAAATCTTCGGGAAGTTCTTCCCTTTCGACCAGCTCGCGAAGTTCGATCCCGAGTTCCTGTGAGCAGTTTTCGTGAATGTTTCGCAACTGCGTTACGGCTTCGGTCTGGCGGACCTCGATCGCGGCACGTTCGTTGAGAGCTTCCGTAGCCTTTCGGTTAAGCTCAGCGAGCTCCGTGCTGGCCGTGTCCGCAGCCTCGCGTGCGGTAATGAGGGCAGCAGTCGCGGATTCTAGTTCTTTCCGTTCGGCGTCGAGCTCGGTCTCTACGCTTTCGATCCGGCCGCCGATCTCCGCGACCGACGCCTTCAGCTGGCCTATCTTTTCCTCGGCCTGTTTCAGCTCGCCGCCGAGCGAGATCGTCCGCGCGTCGAGTTCTTTCTGCTCATTCTCAATGCGGCGAATGGCTGATTGCACCGCACGGCGGCGTTCGCTGGATGTCGCGGCCATCGTCCGTTTCTCGTTCAGTACGGAATTCTCGGCATCCGCACGATCACGAGCGTCGGACAGCGACGCCGCAACCTTTTCGAGCTGCGATTTCGATTCCTCGCGAAGCTTGCTCGCATTACCGAGTCCCGCCCGGGCTTCTTCGATACGACTTCTGACGCCTTCGACTTCGGCAGCCAGTTGCTCGATCTCGTCGGTGACGACCTTTTTATGCCGGATGGCCCGCTCGATCTCTTGCTTGACCGTCTTTTCCTGAAGCTCAAGAGCAAGCAGATGGCGTTCGACCTTGATGATCAACGACTGTAGGTCAACGGTCTTTTCTTCGACCGATGTAAGCTGGCGGCGGTCGGCATCAACCTTGCCTTCGGCAGCGGCGGCTTCCTTCTCAAGTTTCGCGGCCGTCTTGCCGAGGCCGGTCAACTCGCGTTTGAACGCCAAAAGCGAGTCGTTCTTGCCCTCAGCCGTTCGCCGCCCGCTGACGAAGAGGCTCCCGCCGTAAAGGATCTCTCCGGTTGAACTAACAGAGATCTCTGCATCGCTGCGGTCTGTTTCGGTCAGTTCTCTGACAATGCGGGCTGACATCTCGCGAGGAAACGCGGCTTTTAGAACGCCTAGAAGCTCTGGCGATGCCCCCAGAGCTTCGATAACGGTGGACGGCAGCTCTTCGATCGTACCTGCGACGGCCTTCCCAACATTTGGCGCAATAAGCACCGAAACACGGCCGATCTGACTTGCTCGGAGCCATTCGGACACCGACCTGGCAGCATCCAGATCTGCGACGATCACTGTCTGTAGATAATCGCCGAATAGGTTCTCGATCGCCTTTTCGGCGTGTTCATTTACGCTTAGAAAATCTGCGAGAACACCAAGCGGCTTCACGCCGATCTTATCCTGCTCGGCGAAAAGCTTCTGCACCTGCGGAGCATAAACGGCTCGCTTTTCCTCGAGTTCCTGAAGCGTCTCGAGCCGATTGCGGGTCCGTGCAAGCCGAGTGTTTATTTCGCCCAATTCGCCTTCGGATGCCTTTAGCTTTTCTCTTGCAGCCGCCAGTGAATCGGCGATTTGACTTCGCTCCGCCACCAAACTTTCGAGCTTGGATCGTTCAGTCGTTAGTTCGGCGGCGGCTTTCTCCGCCTCTTTAACGTGTTCCGAGTGAGTCTCGTCGGCGCGTACGGATTCTTTTTCAAGCCCGGCCCCACGCTCGGACAGGCGTTCGAGGTTGAATTCAAGCTGACGCGTTATTTCATCAAAACGTTCGGCCGCCGCGGTGTGCTCCATCAGCTCTGCACGGCGCGAATCGAGATCGGATTCTATCCGCCGCATTTCGTCGACTTTATCGAAATACTGTTTTTCGGCTTCGACCAGAATGAGTCGCGAGGCATCCGCTTCGGTACTTTCCTTCTGATCTTCGACCTCGAGCCGTTCGCGTTCGGAAGCCGCGAGCTTCAATCGATCTGCAGCCGCGGCAATCTCAAGTTCGATAGCCTCGGCGCGTGCCTTGAGATCGATGATCTGTTCGGTCTGATAGCGATGTTCACGTTCCGTTCGGTCGCGTTCCAGAGCATTCTGCGAATGTGTCCGGCGAACTTCGCTGAGACTTTCTTCGGCGTCGCGGGCAGTCTGTGTCGCCTTTCGAAACGATCCTTCCTGTTCGGTGACCAATGCCGAATACTTGTGTTCGGTTTCCGTTGCCGATTTCAACCGCTCTTCCAATTCGCCGATCAGCGTCTTGAAATGCTTGCCTTCCGCGGCGAAAAGCCTGCGGAGCAATACGCGAAACTCCTCTTGCAATACTACAAAGCGGCGGGTTTTAGCGGCTTGGCGGCGGAGCGAATTAGCTTGTTTATCTATCTCACTAACGATGTCGGAAATGCGGCCGAGGTTCGTTTTGGCACTTTCAAGCCTCGATTCGGCAGCCCGCTGACGCGTTCGGAACTTAGATATACCGGCGGCTTCTTCTATAAGGTTGCGGCGGTCCGCTGGCTTTGCGGAAAGGATCTGGCCAATTCTCCCCTGCTCGACGATCGCGTAATGGGCTCCCGACAATCCTGTCCCGGCGAACAGATCGTTAATATCCCGGAGGCGGCAGACCTTGCCGTTTAGCATGTATTCGCTTTCGCCCGAGAGATATAGCCGCCGCGTTACCGAAACGGATTCGCCCGGAGCAAAGTCCAGAGCAAACGATCGCGGCCGCCAATGGCGTTTGGTTTTGATCGTACGTTCTACCGTTTGGATAGACCCGACCTGGGCGGCCTGAACCCTTTCGAGCTCGACCTCTTCTGCATGGAACCCGTTCGTCTGTTCGGCAGTGACCGGTTCAACCTGCTGCTCTGTTTCGTCGCCCGACGCCGCAGCGAGTTGCTCAGCCTCGATCGCATCGACATCTACTGCCAATTCATCAATGCTGCTCAGCGCCTCGTCGATGCCTTCGAGCTCGCTGTCCTCTATGTCGGCGCTGTCCTCGTCACGGATAAGATGAAGTACGACCTCTGCCATGCCGGAAGCCTTGCGACTCTTTGTTCCCTGAAAGACGACGTCTTTCATCTCGCCGCCGCGCAGCGACTTTGCGCGCTGTTCGCCGAGGACCCATGAGATGGAATCGGAGACGTTTGACTTGCCGCAGCCGTTTGGGCCAACGACGGCCGTTATTCCGTTGCCGGTAAAAACGATCTCTGTGTAGTCAGCAAATGATTTGAAGCCTGTTATTTCCAGGCGTTGAAGCTTAAACATCCTATAGTGCCGGGGCTATTGAGGTAGCACTATATTTTGTGGTAATCGGCCGGCTTAGTCAAACCGCAGATGGCAAAGAAATTGATGGTTTTGGGTTGATCCAGGTAAGGTGAAGAGGAAGCTGAAAGGGCGTGTCGCGTTAACTATTCCAACTAAACGATTTCGCTTCCCATGTTGCGAAGGCCCTGCTGTTCGGCGCGTTCGTTGTCGAGTTCAGTTAAGACATCGAGTAGAAAGTTTGTGTTGCTGGAGACATTGATCACAACCGTAAATTCGTGGTCAGCGGTCGAAAACTCGAAGGTCCCGCTGTTCAGTTCGATGATCTCACGAAACGCGGTTACGCCATTTTTGCCGTTACATTCGGCATCGACGATCTTGCCTTCATTGAACGAAACGTTGCCCAAGTGCATGTCTGACTTAATGACCAGAAGGCCTGTCATCTTGGCGTTCTCGATAACCTGCACAGCATCAAAAATGCTCACAAAGCCTAGATTGCCAGCGAACGTCACGTCGGTCCGCACTTTCTGGGGCGAGCGGTCGCGGGTGGTCGCAAAATCCGGCCGGCGTGCCCGGCGAATGGCCTCGAGGCCCGGAGCGACCGATATGCGCGGATCGAGGAGTTTTGCTTCCTGCAGACGATCGTAGGCCAGATCAAAGTCCTCGCGGCCAATATATAGCGTGACCAGCGCGAGGCATTGCTTCGCCGCTTCGGTCAGGTTCTTTTGCTTGATACAGATGTCACGCATTTTTTCGCGCAGCGGTATCGACCGCGGACTGCGTTCGATGGACTCGCGAAGCAGCGAAAACGCTTTTTCGGCGGAACTGTATTTAATAAAGAGGTCGGCATCGAGCAGGACGCTTTCGATCGAAACCTCACTTATAGGAATTGTGGGCTCAAGTACTGTGCTCATACTAATTTGCGAACAAAGATGTTCAACATTATTAAAATATCATAATCTCGCCTTTCTGTCAGGTCTTTTTTCAATCGGAATGGCTGGCGACGCGATAAGCCTAATGAATCTAAATGGGTTGTAAAGTCGAAATATCTTCCGGATAGTGAAAAGTTTCCCAAAACATTCTTGATCGGTATTGGCTGTTCGGTCAGACTTTCCAAGCGTCTTAATAAATCGAGGTTTCGCATCTATGATCTCAGAAATTCCAATAGGCTCGCGGTCGCTTCCGCCTTGTTCTCGAAACATTTCAGTGATCAGAGAAGCCGAGGCATCTCTGCCGACGGAATTCGGCAATTTTCGTATCGCCGGCTATCGGTCGATCGAGGGCGGTGAAGAATTTGTCGCTGTATATCGAGGTGATCTAATGAATGGCGAGCCTGCAGCGGTCCGCATCCATTCGCAATGTCTGACCGGCGATGTCTTTCACTCCATCAAATGTGACTGTGGACCTCAGCTCGAGAGGGCGATGGAGACAATAGCTTCAGAGGGCCGCGGGGCCGTCGTTTACCAGCAGCAAGAAGGCCGCGGGATCGGTATTATCAACAAGATAAAGGCGTATGCCCTCCAGGATGAAGGAGCGGACACTATCGAGGCGAATCTGATGCTCGGTCTCGAGGTCGATCTTCGTCAGTATGGGCAGTGCGTTGAAATCCTTCGTGACCTGGGAGTCAAAAAGGTGAAAGCACTTACGAATAATCCAGAAAAGATCAAGGCGATGCGCGATGGCGGCCTTGAGATCGTTGAACGCGTACCCATAGAGTTCGAACCCTCGGAACAGACACGTAAGTACCTCACCGTAAAGAAGTTCCAGATGGGACACTTCTTGGATCTGGTTACAGGAAAAGCCTAAACGTGCTCCACAAAAAGCAAAAAGCCGCTCACGAGAAGCGGCTGTTTACATTTCATTCGAAGGTTCTAAAAATCAAACCTAACGCCAAGGCGAACCTGCCTCTGCCGATACGTTCGCGTCGGCACAAGAAATGTTTGCTGCGCGTTCGAGTTCAATGCAGTTAAGCCCGTAAAGTCAATGAATTCTGATCCAAAGCTAAATACTGCGGCGTTAAGAATATTATTGAACTCAACCACCGGTCGAAGTCGCATCCTTTCACCAAACCGCCACTCTCGCGTGATGTTTAGATCAAACGTATAGAAGGAAGGACCACGGCCCGCGTTGCGGGGAAGGTTTCCGCTCCGGGACCCGATCGGTTGAAGCGAGAACTGTGATATCAAAGAAGCCGGAATTGGCGTGCCCGGCTCTCGCCAAATGATGTCGTTCAGGTCACCGCTGAAATTAACCCGGTCAGTCCCGAGGTCATCCAGATTACGGTCCGATCCGCCAATGCCCAGATTGAACGGAGCGGAACTGCCATACCTAACCAGCGGAGACAAACGTACGCGGCCAAGCCAGTAGGGCGTATCGAATGAACCTGTAAAAGCGACCCGATGGCGTCGATCCTGAAGATTTCGGGCCCATTCTCGACCAAAATCGCCATTTACCTCTGCATTTGCAGTGTTGTTCAGCCCGTCATCCTTCGTGCTGGAAAGTGTGTATGCGAAACGCATACTTGCCCGAAATCCATAACCGAGATCACGAAATCGGCGACGGAATTCGATGATGAGCCCCTGATAGAATGCTTTCCCTCGCGACCCGATACGGGAAGTTTCTTCGACCGTGGGGTCGGGCCGAAACTGAGATATGGCTGCCAGGGCAATGCCGACCGGGCCGCCCGTGGCGTTGTTGTTCTGTCCGGCGACCGACACCAAAGGAGTAACAGCTGAGTTGTTTGTCGTGTTGAGGTTTACAAAGCAATTTGGAGTCGATACACCACAATTCGTCGTGCCGCCCATGGTGGTCGTTATCCCGCTTGTATCGGTCGGCGAGCCGAGATAGAACGTGTACTGACGGGCCGGAGAAAGTTGAAACGGATTTGCCAAAAGATATTCCGTCCAGTCGTTAAAACCCGCAGGAAGCAGCGGAACGTTTGGATTGTAATCGCGCCACAACCTGATCGTTTTATTCCAGGTATAATTTGCCTCAAAAACAAACCCTTTGCCGATCTCGCGTTCTAACCCAACGTTCGCCTGATAGCTCTCCGGAATCTTCAGGTTTGCTTCTACAGATCGCAATGGGTTGCCGGCACTCGAGAGGTTTCCCGTTGAGAAGCCCGTATTTTCGTTGCAGGGGAAATTCGTGGTGATGGTCGCACAGGTCGCACCGACCAGGGCTCGAAGGTCTGCGATCGAACCGTAAGTAGTTGGAAACGTGTTAGAAATTGCGTTCAGAATTGCTAGCCGACGCGCATCATTTGCATTCGTACCGATGGAGGTGGTATCAAACGCGACCTGATTGCCACCGGTGTTTTGGATGGAATCGGCGACCGTCCGAAGCAGGACCCGATTGTAGAAGATACCGGCACCAAATCTGATCACGCCGTTTCGTTTCTCAAACGGGCTCCATGCGACGCCGAACCGCGGCCCCCAATTATTGTTATCCGAGACGGCGGTCTCACGCTCATATCGAAGCCCAATATTAACCGTAAGATTTGACGCGGCTTTCCATTCGTCATTTATGAAGACGCCCAAGTATGTGTTGTCAACGTCACCCCGAGTGCCGTAATTGTGCCGATACCGCGATAGAGTATTGGCCTGATAGGCACCTATGTTTGCGAAATTATACGTGCCCGTGGCATCGCCGAGCCCGATCGCCTTGGAGTTTACAGTGTGAACATCAAAACCGCCCTTAATCGTTTGATTTCCGGCAACAACCGTTAACGATTCCTGTATCTGCCATCGAGTCTCGTTTCGGTTCTGCGGAAAGCCCGTCGAATCGCCAAATACTTGAGCGGTCGAGTTACCGGCAATTAGGGTCTGATTGCCGCCGGTTCGCGGGTTCCGATAACCGATCAAAACCACCGGGGCAAAAGGGTCATCGGTCTCATACCGAGGGCTGAAGGTCGAATATTGAACTCGAAATTGATTAACGATCTGCGATGTGAAGACATAGTTGTTAGTCAGATTATAGGCATTCGAATCGGCCTTTCTGGCCTGCAGAGCATCGTCAAGCCGGGTAGTAGAAGCCCCGGTCGTCCTCTGATTATTTCGACGCCCGACCTGCACTCCGAATGTTATATCGTTCCGATTTGAGAATCGGTGATCAAACTTGGCAGTAAAGCGGTGATTAGTGTTTGGCGTCGAGTACAAGACGTTGTACGGTTGAATGCCGGCCGGGGGCGAGCTATTGACGTCCTCGCAAATGAATTCGGCGGGACAAGGTGCGTTACCCGTAGGTAGCGTGTATCGAGGGTTTGAGCCGGTCGGAACGAATGTGTCGATAAATGTCGTGTCAAGAATGTCGTTGTATTCGTAAGCGAATGAAAAGAACGTGCGATCCCGTCCATTGTAAAGCGACGGAAGAACGACCGGACCCGAAAACGTAAAGCCGGGGTTGTATTCCGTTAGCGGCAACCTCGCAAAATCACGACTGTTGTTGTACCAGGTGTTTGCATTTAGGCTATCGTCGCGAAAGAACATAAATGC
>JBBQTV010000046.1:0-19694 GCA_038212935.1 Pyrinomonadales bacterium
CGGCTTTTGGGCTCTCTCCCGCGACGCAAACACAAATATTAACGTCAACACGAACCCGACGAACGAGAACTTGAACGTCAACACCAATCTCGGTATTGATACTAACTTCAACTTCAACTCGGATTTCAACACCAACTCGCAGTTCGACACAAACTTCAACACAAATATGAACTCGAACGTTCGGACCCCGACGCCCACGCCGACGCCGACGCCAACTCCGACCCCGTCGCCAACTGCCACCGCAACACCGACCCCGACGCCGACCGCAACGCCTGATCCGGACGATACGCCGCGGGCAACACCGACGCGCACCCCTTTCCCGACACCGCTGCCGACCATCATCCGGCCCGGTTCGAGCCCGACGCCTAGAGCGACGCCGCGGAGGACACCCTCGCCCAGCGAACGGGCACGCATAAATTGATCATTAGTTCGGCCGAAGAGATTCGGCCATTTCGACTGCTCTGCGAGGATCGACGACGCCCCAGCCCTGGCGGTCGACCTCGTAGTGCGGCAGGCGTTCGGCGGTCATTATTAAGATGCTCTTTACCTGTTGCGGCGAAAGCGTTGGGTTTGCTTCCAACATCTGTGCAACGATCGATGAGACGATCGGCGCCGAAAACGAGGTCCCGTCTACGTATTTATAATGCTTGGTTATCACGCTCTCCTGATGCAGCTTGAGCGCGATGATCTGGCGGATGCTGTGGACCGGGCGGTCGAGTGCGGCATCAAGTTCCTGGTCAACGCCCGGATGTTCGCTGATTATGATATGCAGTTCGTCGTCCGCGCTGTTGTCGAGTTTATCCAGCAGCGAGGCTTGCTGGGCCGTCGGCGTATTCGGCAAGATCGGCGCCGGCACCCAGATCGAAGGTGCGATGATCTCCGGCTTCTGCAGGCCATCGATCGTCGGGCCGTAGGACGAGCGATACATTCCACGCTTTGCGCGGTTAAGCGAGTTTTTGTCATCCAGCCCGCCGACCGCTATTGCCGACGGTGCGCTGGCGGGTGGCAGAACGGGATGATTCGGAAGGTGACCTGCGTTGCCGACCGCGCAGACGACCGTTATGCCGGCCGCCGTACAGCGTTCGACCGCCTGTGAAAGCGGATCGTCAAGATAATTGTGTTCGTCGTCGCCGCCCGCAGAGATGTTCACGACGCGGATCCTGAACTTCTCGCGGTTGGCCAGAATCCACTCCAGTCCGTCCTGAATGTTCTGGTCCGTGATCCGCCCAGTGCGTGCGAGCTTGACCAAGACGACCTCGGCGTCCGGTGCCAGCCCGCGATAGAAACCATTCGAAAGTGCGCCGTTACCCGCCGCTACGACCGAGGTCATCATGCCATGCCAGCTTGCGACGTCGGGCTGAAACAGCGAATTCAGGTCGCCGTCCGAATCGACGAGGTTGCGATAGCCAATGATGCGATTGGTCGGAGTCGTCAGGTCAACATGCGGGTAAAAGCCCGAATCGAGAAACGCAATGGTCACGCCCTTCCCGGTAAATCGCTCTGCCGCGTCCAATCGCAGCGGCGTCGAAAGCACATGCGAGCCGTCTTTCTGCATTGCTGCGTCGGCAACTATCTGATCCTTTGCACGCTCAAAGATCCGTAGGCATCGCGAACATATCGCCTGGAAATGTGCGGTGTCGGGCGCGTTGGCGTTGACGAGCTTCTGCAAGCTGTCGTCGAGCACTGCCATCGGGACAAATTCTTCTTGCGTCTCACGCGAACAAACGGGGCAAACGACATCGCCGCCGGCTATGTCCGCGTGGGTCTGACTTCGAAGATGTTGAAATGTTTCTGCTGCCGTCATTTTGTGAGGTTTAAGTTTTCCACATGGTCGGGCTAAAATCAATTGAGACTATGGATAGGAAAAAGGTCGGTATAGCCCTCTCGGGCGGCGGTGCACGGGGATTCGCTCATCTCGGGGTACTAAAAGTTTTGGCCGAGGCAAACATACCGTTGGATATGTTTGCGGGCACGTCGGCAGGGTCGTTGGTCGGCGGTGCACTTGCTGCCGGAATGACTGTCGATGAAGTGATCGAAATGGGCCGCAGCGTCGGCTGGTTCGGCCTGGCCGGATTCTCATATTCGCCGCGCGGATTACTCTCGAACGAACCGATGGCGAAGTTCATTGATTCGAACTTTCCGGTAAAGACATTTGAGGAGCTGAAGATCCCATTTGCGGCGGTCGCTTGCGACCTTTCGACCGGTACCGAGGTCGTCATGAAAGACACCGGCCCTCTCAGCACGGCGATCCGCGCAAGCTGTGCGATTCCGGGCGTCTTTGTTCCCGTCGATGACGGAACGGGCCGGATGCTCGTTGACGGCGGCGTCGTCTCGCCGATGCCGACGCGGTCGGTTAAAAAGCTTGGGGCCGACATCGTTATCGCAATCGACATTCTGAGCTGTGGATCTTCATTTGCAGGGTCGCCGTCAACGCTCATTGGAACTTTCATCCAGGCCGCGATGATGACCGTTCGCACTGCTTCCATGAACCAGCATTATCGCGCCGACATCATCATCGAACCGCAGATCGCACATATTCGGCCGGATGAGATAAGAAAGCGCGATGAGCTGATCGAGCTTGGCGAACAGGCCGCCCATGAAAAGCTTGATGCTATCCGCGAGCTGCTCGCCGACGCAGGCGGTGACGCTCAAAAAGCGATCTAAAAACTTGCGCCCGCCCGCCGTGCTGTGCAGAATTATATTTTGTAATCCTTCTCTCGCGCATCAGCGGTGATGCGCCCCGATCATTGTTCGTTCGCAGGCGTTTGGAGGTTCGAGGGCAGGTTGGTTGACAGGTACAGAAGCAGCTCTTCAGCGACCGAAAAGCGGATCTTTGCGAGCAGACCGTAACTCCAAAGGCAAATTCGAATTTCGATGCTTCTTTAGGATCGCCCCGCGGGGCGTAAAAGGAAAGAAACGATTTTATGTCTATGAAACTTTATGTGGGAAATCTCCCGTTCCAAACTTCTAATCAAGACCTCAGCGAATTGTTCGGGTCGATAGGAACGGTCGAATCAGCGACCGTTGTCGAAGACCGTGACACCGGACGTTCCCGTGGATTTGGTTTTGTGGAAATGTCCACGCAGGAAGAGGGCGAACGGGCAATTGCCGAACTTAACGGCAAAGAGCACGAAGGCCGCGAGCTAAAGGTCAACGAGGCGAAACCGCGTGAAAACCGCGGCGGCGGCGGAGGCTACGGCGGTGGCCGCGGCGGCGGCGGATATGGTGGCGGCGGTGGCGGAGGCTACGGCGGCGGTGGTGGCGGTGGTTACGGCGGAGGCGGCAACGACTTCGGCGGAAGCAAGAACCGCTGGTAACCTAACCTAAGTTTGTATCGCTAAATGGCCTTTGTGTAGTGCATCTCGACCGACCAGTCGAACCACACTGTACAGAGGCCAGTATCTTTTATCGAAGGACGAGGTGAATACACAGCTTTCAAACGGCTAGCGATAATTACCGAGTATGACGATCTCGCGCATTTGAATGACGCCGGTAAAGGCAAGTGCGCCCGTCGGAGAAAAGTTGAAATGGCTAACACGGTAATCATCCGGAACAGGAATACGCTCACGTTTGTCTGACGCCAGATCATGCCGCCACAGCCCCTGAACAAGGTCTTTATAGATCATCGCTCGACTGTCTGGCGACCAGCGAATTCGATTGAACATAACGCCATTCTTATCCATAGTGGTCACCTTGACGGGTCTCCCGCCATCGAATGGGATGATGGCGATACGCTTGTCGGAAGCATCGAATGCCTTTCCGTACACGCACGCGATATATTTGCCATCAGGCGACACGGCCGGCCACGAGGTTTCTTCTTTTGTCATCTGCGTCGGTTCTCCGCCCTCGACCGAAATACGCCAAAGACTTCCGTTTCCGTTCACCCTCGATGTGTACACCACCCATTTTCCGTCCGGCGAAAGGGCCGGTTCGGAATTGCTGCCGCCGCGTGTAAGTTGAATCAGGCTGCTGCCGTCGCGATTGCTCCGCCAGATCTCCGAGGAACCCGAACGGTTCGACGCAAAAACGATGAAACGATTATCAGCTGTAACTGTCACCTGGTCATCCGAAGAATCTTTTTGTGAAGGTGTTAGCTGCCGCTGAGATGCGCCATTTTCGTCCATCTCCCAGATCACGCGGCTGTCTCCATTGCTCGCGGCGTAGAGCAGCTTCCCGTCCGGAGCTACGTCCAAACCCTGCATACCTTCTGCCCTGACACGCGCACCCGCGAGGATCTGCCGAGCGTTTTCGCCCTTATCATTATCACTCAACCAGATCTTGGGATCTTCGCGGGTTTGCAGGACGGCGACGCGGTCGTCGGACGATACACTCAGGCTGTAATTGCCGTAATTGAGCGTATCGTTCGTTATTCGCTGAACGGCTCCGGCCGGATAGGACACCAAACGGACCTGATTGTTACCGGATACATCGCCCTCAGCACCCGTGATTACGATCGCACTACCGTCGTTGAGCCAAGCAAGATTTGAATTCCCGCGGCACGCCTTGTCGCCGATCGTGCTCGTCGATCCATCAGCGACGCTAACATTTGTGATCTCGCAGCCACGCCCTGCTATATCCGTCATTCCGACGGCTACCGACTTTCCATCCGGCGACCAGGCGGCACCGATACTCGTTATCCTCTGTGGCTTCTCCGGCTGCAACAGAACTTGCTCATCCATTCCCGTTTCGGCATCTGCGATGATGAGGTAAGTGTTATTGGTGCGTGCATCATCTCGCCGTAAGAACGCGAACTGTCGTCCATCCGGCGAAAAAGAAAGGGAACTATGAACTCCGGCAGTCAGAACCTGAACGGCCCCGCCATAGACGGATACCCGCATTAGTGTCCAAACCAGATGATTATCGTCGCGGGCGGTGAAATAGATGTTTCGGCTGTCTGGAGAGAAGCCGATATAGCTGTGCAGGCGTTCCGACGGCGGTGTGATCTGAATGCTTTGATTCGTCTCGAGATCGCCGACCCAGATCGAATCCTCGCCCTGGGAACGCTGAACATACGCCAAAATTCTGCCGTCCGGCGAAATTCCAACCCGATGCGGTACACCGCCAGAGGTGGCGAATGTCTCCGTCTTTAGAATTCCGGCTCTACCAGTCCGTCCGCCAGCGGTCGGATCGACCTCACTCGAAGCCAGATACCACCCGCCAAAACCCGCCATTACCAGAAGTAGGCCGATCGGCATGATCAAACGAAGTCGTCCAGGTATTCTTGATGCCGCCACGTGCAATGCCGCCCGGTCCCGCTGGCCGGAAGGAGCAGGATCGCCGTTCAAGTTCCACGGGACGATCTCTTCCTCAATTACGATCTGCGATCGGCTGCGGGTCTCGATGATCACTTCGGCGCGATCGTCGCCTGACGCCTCGCCTCCCGACGCCTCGACCTCGGCTACGAACGAATAACCTTTACCCGGTATTGTAACGATGAACTGCCCGGCCCCGTGTTCGCCGAGTGCCTTGCGGAGCGCAGATACCTGTACCGAAAGATTATTTTCCTCGACGAACTGACCGGGCCAGACGCCATCGAGCAATTCAGATTTTGTCAGCACCTTTCCGCTATTTTCGACCAGGAAATAGAGGAGATCGAACGCTTTTGCCTTAAGAGGCAATTCGCGGGCGGCATGCGTCAGCGTACGACGCGCACCGTCGATGTCGAATTCACCGAACCTGAACTGTGCTGCCGCTAGCCTTTCCATACCGATTAGGAACTTTTAGGAAGATTTAGCCCAGAAATTAAGGACGGATGAGCATGATCCAAACGAAAATATCGGGGCAGAACTCAAAACAGCCCTTCTTAGGCCGTAAATAAAGATCGTTGTCGAGAATAGCAAAAATCCGTATTCCGGACAACACAATTGGGGAGTACGAATGCACGGAACTATCAGACGGCGAACCGCGATCTCGATCGAGACACACAGTGTAACGATCATCCGAAACAAACTCGGCAGCAGCGGATTCGCCAAATGCTTTACCTGTGGATGCGACGTACGGGCAATAAATTGCGAGCAAGCCGCTGCACTACTTGGCATAGATGATAAAACCATCCGCATGCTGGCGACCGGAGCATCGATCCATTTCGCAAGCGAAGACCACATCTGCGGCCTCTCGCTGATCGAGCATTTCTGCAGTGCGACAGATCTGACCAATAGGTAGCGAGGCTGCCTCGATGGGCGATTCCCAAACCACGAACGCAAATTCAAGGACGAAATATGAGACCGATAAATAAACTATTTATATCGCTGCTGCCAATTCTTGCAGTCATGCTTGGGTGTTCAAATCTGATACCGCGAGCCGGCAATCTCTTCGAAGGTGACAACGCCGCGATTGCTGCCGCCGCGATCAAAGAAAAGGTCGGCACGGCCAAGGTGATGGTCATTCGCGGCGAGATCAGGCCGAACGTTATGAAGCTGGTCATCCAGTCCGCGGCAAATCCGACGGATCGGGACGAGTACACGTATGAACGCGGCTCCGTTTCGGGTCCTGAGCCGGTCAAGATCCGCACTAGGTTTGCGGACCGCATCCCGCATGCGACCGATATAGATGAGATAAACTTCGCCGCACTACCTCAAACCCTAGAACGTGCCAAACAACTGGCGAATACAGACGGAGCCAAGGTCGATCTTGTCTCGTTGGAAAACCAGTCTGCCAAAACGAGCGATCCGCGATTGACCGGCCAGGAAGCCAAAGCTTGGATCCTAACATGGCGGATATTTGTTGAAGGCACTCGGTCCAAAAAGTATTTCTGGGCAAACAAGAACGGCAACCTGAATGAACAGGCATATTGATAAAAAGACCTCACACTTAAGGAGAAAGAAACCATGATAATCAGAGTTTTATTGGTCGCAATGTTAGGCATTTTTAGCGTTACCACCGGGTTAAGTCAGACCACCGATTTCACCTATCAAGGGCGGCTCACCGAGGGCGGTGCGTCAGCCACGGGGACTTACGACATGAGATTCACCCTGTTTTCTACGCCCACCGGTACTGCCGGCAGCGAGATCGGATTTCCGCTTGAACTCCCCGGCGTTCAGGTGACGGACGGCATCTTCAGCGTCATCTTAAACTTCCCCGAATCATCGAGCTTCAGCGGGGCCGACCGTTTCCTGCAGATCGCCGTCAGGGCCGCGGGCGGGCCGGCATATACCGTTCTCACACCGTTTCAGAAGATCTCATCCGCGCCCTACGCGATCAAGAGCCTCAATGCGGAGAATGCCGTCAACGCAGCCAACGCAATCAGCGCATCGAACGCCACCCAACTCGGCGGAATCGCGGCCGAACAGTTCACACAGAACTCCGACCCGCGACTTTCTGACGACCGCAACCCAACAGCGGGAAGCGCAAGCTATGTGCAGAACACGGCATCGGTGCAGGCGGCAAGTAATTTCAACATTTCCGGCAACGGTACAGCGGGCGGAACGCTGCGGGGCAACGTCGTGCAGAGCTCCACTGGCTTCAATATTGGAGCGACAAGAGTGTTCAGCACGCCGGGCATCAACAATGTCTATGTCGGAGCTCTCGCCGGTGACGAAGCTTCAACCGGTACTGACAACTCATTCTTTGGCCGTTCCGCGGGCACACAAAATTCGACCGGCAGCTTCAATTCGTTTTTCGGTTCATCAGCCGGATTTGCCAATACAGCGGGTACGCGGAACTCATTCTTTGGTAGGTCCTCAGGTGCCTCGAATACCGGAGGAACGGACAACTCATTTTTCGGTTACTTTGCCGGAGAAGGGACGACGACCGGCGGTGACAATGCGTTCTTCGGTTCCCGGACCGGGGCTGCCAACACTACGGGCAACGTAAACGCGTTCTTTGGAACTGCAGCCGGACAGGCAAACACGATCGGAAGCGAAAACACGTTTTTGGGAACCTCCGCTGGTTTTAGCAATACCGAGGGCAATGAAAACACTTTTATTGGGCGAAGTGCGGGCAGAGCGAATACTTCAGGGGACGCAAACACATTTGTTGGGCATGATTCCGGACTGTCAAACACCGTGGGCACGCTAAATACATTCACCGGAAACAGCTCCGGTCTCAACAACACGTCAGGATTCGGGAATTCGTTCTATGGAGCAAACGCCGGCACTGCAAATACTACGGGCTTCAATAATTCCTATGTAGGCCGTGATGCAGGCGCCGCGAACACCGCTGCAGCAAATAACTCTTTTTTTGGCTTCCGAGCGGGTTGGCTAACCACCAGCGGTAGTAATTCGTTTTTTGGAGCCTCCGCCGGAATCTCAAACTCTGTGGGAAGTCTGAATGCTTTTGTTGGCAGCGAATCGGGATTCAGCAACGTAGGAGGTAACTTAAATGCCTTTTTTGGGTCCAATTCCGGACGCGGCAATTTGAGCGGGGGATCCAACAGCTTTTTGGGGTTTAATGCAGGGAGTTCAAATAGGACCGGCGACCAAAACACGTTTGTAGGAAGGTCATCGGGCGACACAAATTCTTCGGGTAGCAATAACACGACGCTAGGTGCACTTGCCGACGTCGCCAGCGGGGGCCTCTCATACGCTACGGCAATCGGGGCGGGTGCGGTAGTTTCAAACAACAATATGGTCGTGATCGGCAGGCCTGCTGATAGCGTTAGGATACCTGGCAATTTGTACTTGCCTGATATTGGCCCTCTCTCAAGCCTTAGTTTTAACTACATGTGTGTCAATACCAACAACGGGTATGTCAGCACATGCGATTTCCCAGCCCTTAGCCAATCGAAACTGGATGAACTGAAAGGTTCATTTGCGGATCAGACACTGCTCCTGAATCAAAGGATCGAGAGTCAGCAGGAGACAATCGAGGAGCTTAGAAAGCAGATCGAATTGCTGAAAGCGGGTCTCTGTCAAGCGAACCCGACGGCAGCGTTTTGCAGGGAGAAGGAATAAAAATGTTGATAAGCAAGATGAAGGGGTCGATAGGGACACTGGTGATCCTCGCGTGTGTTGAGGTCTGCCTCGGTCAATCCGGTGGTGATTTCGTGATCACGGGGGCGGTTATTGCATCGGGTGGGCGGGAAAGCTCATCGGGTGTAACCTCACTAACCGGAACCATTGGGCAGGCTGCTGCTGGTAATACGTCCAGCGGCGGATCGTTCAGTATCCAGTCGGGCTTTTGGTCTAGTCCGCAGTTGTCGCCTACCTCGGCCGCCGTGTCTGTCGGAGGTGTGGTCGCGATGGCGGACGGCCGTGCGATACGGGATGCACAACTGGAGTTGCTTTCGATGGACGGGACGAGGCGGCTGGCACGCACGAACGCATTCGGCTTCTTTCGTTTTGACGACGTCAGCGCCGGACAGGGTTATGTTCTATCGATCACGTCGAAGCGCTATAGCTTCACTCCCGCCACGATGTTTATAACCGTAAAAGGAGCTATTTCCGATATTACCTTTATAGCCGAATTGAGGGATCAGGATGAATAAGTACAACAATTGGATCGGCGTCGGGTTCAAAGGCGGGGGAATACTCGGGATCGGCGGCGTCGAGTACATGAGCGGAACGCTTCGCAACCTCGGTCTAATGCAGGAACATCATGATTATCAGGTCGGGTCTGGCCGGATAGGGCTGGGGCTCGGCGGAGGCGTCGGTGCCATTGCCTGCATCGTACTGGACTGCCCAAATCTCTATAGCCTTAACGACACGAAGGTAGACGATTGGAGCATCAATTTCGCACTGGCGGTCAAATGGGACGGCATCGTTGATGCTCTGCGAGGTTACAAATTCTTCAGTTCCGTCGTCAAATTGAAGGATTTCAAAAAGGTTACACCCACCGACCTAAGCAACATACGCGACGGCGTCTCCTACATCTCAAATGCCTCAACCGCACCGGGTGTCCGTGCCGGGTCCGGGCCGCGTCTGGTGACCATCGATGTCCCTTTTGCAGGGGTAGGTTACGAGCTGTCGGCATCGGTTTCGAGCGGACGGATCGAGATATTGAACTGACCGGATCCGCAAAAGTACTCAGCAGTTCTCGTCTCGGTTTATAATGTTATTGAAGGCAAAACTATGTTTAGGTCTGCAGTACTAGGATTCGCATTTTTGTCAGTTCTCGTTCTCTGTTCGCAAACAAATGCGCAGATGGGGGCGATCGCTGCGGTCGATGAACCGCCCGAGCGTTCCGGCCCGGCCGAAGGCGGCGGCGGTAGCCCGTCCGCGGCGGCGAAAGCGGGTGCGACGAAACGAACGACGCCTCGGACAACCACTCGTTCGACCCGAACCAGAACGAGTGCTAAATCGACGGCCGCCGCAAAACCACCGCCGGCAAAGCCGAAAAAAGATCCGGCGAATTATGACGGCTTTGTGGTCGGCGACAAATACACATTTCTCAATTTCGAGGTCGTTTCCGCCGAAAAGCCCTACCATACTCGTGCCGCCAAGGCGTCTGGAGCCAAAGGCCTCGTTCAGGTCGAGGTCCTGATCGATGAAGACGGCAGCGTCCTGACCGCTAAAGGCAGGACGGGCAATAAAGAACTCTGGCCCGAAGCCGAGAGAGCCGCCCTCGCATCAAAATTCAATCAGCCGACCTTTGGCGGAAAGCGTGCCCGTGCTATCGGTTTCCTCGTATACCGCTTCGGCCCGGCTGAGGACTAGGCAGGATCGGACAGCAATTCCCGCACATGCAAATAGCTCCGCCAGTTCCACCGCTAGAAAGTTTTGGGGAACGTCCGCCGAATGAATACCGGGATTGCCCAAAGGCGCATTTCGAAACGACCGACGATATCGACGAATGCCCCAAGTGCGGCGGTGCGCTTCATCGTGAGGCGCAGATCCGCAGTTCGGGCGGCCTGCTCATGGTTGCCTGCACAATAGTTTTCGGAATGTTTTCGTTGACCTTTCTGGGGATTTCTCTGCTGTTCGTTATCCTTGGGTTTCGGGAGGATTATGAGATCGATTTCACATTCCTGGCCATTGTGCTCTGGTCTCTAAGTCTGATAGGAGTTTCCGCGGGCGGGATATACAGTGGCAAACAGCAAAACCTCACAGGTAGGCGGCAGAAACGCCTAAATAAAAAACTCGTCTGGGTTCTCTCAGTCGGGTTTGTATTCATTTCCATTGTGCAAACTTTTTCAGAATGAGCGAAATTTATGCGGCGATCCATTTTATGTGTCTTCTTCTTTCTTTTGATGAGCGTTGCGGCATGGGCGCAGGAACCGATCATACCGATCGTACAGGGAAGCTATCTGGTCGGCGGAACGCAAGGCGGGAAATGGCTAAAGCCCGCTCGCGTGCCGTTGGGGTCATCGCCGAAGTTCCGCGGCATTAGAAAGTACGCTGCTGACGGCGATACGTTAACGGCGCGGAAAGATGAGAAATGGGACGCTTGCAACGAAAACCGTATCGTGCAATTCGGTGAAGCGGATGACCCGGAACCTCGCCCGGACGATTTTCCCGGGTTGTTTATCGGCGAGTCCGCAGCGTGGGATCTGATCCCGCGTCAGCCGGTCACGCTCGACATAAACGACCCTGCGGTCAATGCATCCGTCACGAACTTTCTCCGCACGAAAGGCATCAAAAATTCGCCGACGCGGATAACCGAGGCCCTATCGATCGACCTCGACGGCGACGGCACCGCCGAAGAGATCATCACCGGATATTACTATAGCCGGTGGGAACAATTTGACCTCTCCACCGGAGACTATTCGTTCGCATTGCTTCGCGTCGGGTCTGGCCGGGCGAAGAAGAATTTTCTTATGGACGGACAGTTTGTAGGCGCAGAGGTTTATCATGATTATGCCGAGCATTCGATCGTCGGGGTCGCGGACCTGAACGCCGACGGGCGAATGGAGATCGCGATCAAGTCTACGCATTCCGAGAGTGATCGCCAGATGATATTCGAGTTTCGAAACGGCAAAGCCGTGATGCTCTTCGACGAATCGTGCGGTGGCTGACCATGCCGTTCGGGGAATCAACGCTATGAAGACTCAGCTTTTACAAACTCTATTCTTCCTGCCGCTGCTGCTTTTTGCGTTGCCGTTCCAAACCGCTGCTCAAACGCGTGAGGTGACCGTCTATTTCTGGGAATTTAACCGCGAAGAGCCCGGCGACGATATGGTCCCCTTTAAACGCGTCGTTGATGCACGGGCACCGCTTCGGCCAACGATCGAGGCACTTATTGCCGGCCCGACCGCGGCCGAGAATACCGACAAATATGCCAGCGTTGCTTATGGCGATCTGAAACTGAGCGACGTCAAGGTGAAAGGCACGGCCGCACGCATCGATTTCGTTCGCGAGGTCCGCGACGACTACAACCCCGGCGACCTTCAGACGCTTCGGTTCGAGGCGACAGTCATCCGCACCGCGAAACAATTTCCGAACATAAAAAAAGTCATCGTATGCGTAAACGGCATCAACGAATTTGGCATCGGCATGGTAGAAGACCGGCCGAAACCGTGTCCTTCCGATTGGTGATTCCGACGTTTCGTGACAGCCGGATGTTAAGATAGCCGAATGACGACTCAGGCGGTTTTCGATTCGTTAAAGATCGGCGAAGTAATTCCGTGGTCGGCGGTCGCGGCCGTCCACCGTTCACGGAACGGCATCTATCAGAAGAACGGCCGGCTCATTTCGCTGCTTACCGATTTCGGCCGGATCAATCCCTGCTACCCTGATTTTCACGGCGATTCGACGGACGTTATTCATTACACGGGCTCTGGCCGACGCGGCGATCAAAAGCTAGACGCCGCCAACCAAGCTCTCCATTCCGCCATAGATTCGGGTCATTCAGTTCCGCTCTTTAACAAACTTGACGTCAACCAATGGGAGTACCTTGGCCAATGGCACGTCACCCACGCCGCCTACGTCCTCGACGAAACCCGAGAACGCATGGTGTGGAAATTCACGCTCCGGCGAGACACAGAAGCAAGCTAATAATATTCGATGATCTGATCGTGGATGGTGGTAATTTCAAGCGGAAGATCGGGCCCGCATTGCTGACGCCTTTCGGTTCGAATAACGCTGCCTCGGCGGTCGAGCCCACGTCTGTAAAGCGTTCTTTCGCGAAGCGTCCACTCGGGTTCAATGCCTTCGTTCTGACTTCCTGGCGGCAGTGGCCCGGCGTTATACTCTTCGCGGCTTGCCTCCTCACCGCGGTCGTCATACAGGATAACGATCTTTGAATCCGGGTCGCCGTCCGGCTTATAAAAGAGCCAATCAAAACGCCGCTCGCGGTCGTCATCGTAGTGCGTAAAGGAGCGATTTTGAGTGACGTATTTGGCCTTATTATCGCCGAAGGTTCTGAGTATCGATGATTCGCCTTTGATGGTTCGCCCTTCCGAATCTTTTACGTAGGTCGATCGCTGGAGGTCCGTCCCGGGCCGCACGTAAGTCGTCTCGAACGTCCTTTCGTCCAGCCGAACCGTGATCGATTCGGTGTCGATGACACCTCCTTCTTTGATCACGGTTCCCCGCATCAATGTGCCGTTGCGATCATGGACGAAGATGCGTCGCATCGTGACGTTCCCATCCGCGTCGCGTGAGATTTCGCCCGTCATTTGTCCGTGCCGGTCATAGCTGTATGTGATCCGTTCGATCAGCGTTTCCGCGACCTCGGGTAAAAGCTTTCGTCCGCCGTTCGGTGAGCGGACGACCTTGAAGAATGTGTTTTCCGGATTCTTCTCAGACCTGTAGACTTCCGCTGTCGTCCTGCGGCCATTCCGGCCGAACGTGAAAACCCGCCGCTCGTAATACGGCCCGTCTGTCGTGTTATTTATAGATATCCACGCGGTGTACGAGCCTTTCCGATCGAACCAGGCAATCCCTGTCAACTGCCGCGGAAGCTGGCGGCGTTGGTTCGGCGAGCAGCAGAAATATGTCTCGTATTGCTCGACCACCCGCACACGTCCGCGCAGCCCGCGTTCTCTGGCGTCGGATTGTCCCGCGGCGACGGTGCTAACGGTCGCTGCGATCGCCAGTAGCAGACAGATCTTGTATGTCATAGGTGATCATCTACGATGAGTGGTAAATTCTAACCGTTGCTTTTTGCGGGCGATAATATTAGTTCGTCCTGATCCTCCTTCGCCGGACGTCTTCCTTATTATCATGATAGAAATTCGAAAAGCCCTCGAAACCGACAAAGCCGCCGTTTGGCACACCATCAAAGCCGTGATCGCGGGCGGTGACACTTATGTTTTTGAACCCGAAACGCCGGAGGATGAGATGCTGGGGTGGTGGTTCTCGTCGGAGAAGTATGTTTACGTCGCCGAGGCGGACGGCGAGGTCGTCGGCAGTTTTTGGCTGAAACCCAACCAACCGGGCCTTGGCGACCACGTCTGCAACGCGGCGTATATGGTCTCACCCGATGCTCACGGAAAAGGCATCGGCAGGCAGATGGGCGAATTTTCACTCGACGAAGCCCGCCGGCTTGGGTTCACCGCGATGCAATTCAACTTCGTCGTCGCGTCAAACACGGCCGCCGTTCGCCTCTGGCAGTCGATCGGGATGAACATCATCGGCACGGTGCCAAACGCCTTCCGCCACCAACAACTCGGCCCGACCGATGCGTACATTATGTATCGTGAGCTATAATTACAGCTTTCGATATGACCATTGACGCACAAATAGCATTTATCAAGAAAGGAACCGTCGACCTGATCCGCGAAGAGGACCTGAAGGCGAAGCTTGAACGGTCGGCGAAGACAGGCAAGCCGCTGCGGGTTAAACTCGGGCTTGACCCAACGGCGCCGGATATTCATGTCGGACACACGGTTGTGATCCGAAAGCTGAAAGCGTTTCAAGACCTCGGCCACACGGTAATTTTCTTGATCGGCGATTTTACCGGAATGATCGGCGACCCTTCGGGCAAGAACGTGACACGCCCGCCGCTCACGCGCGAAGAGGTCAACGCCAACGCCGAGACCTACAAACGACAAATGTTCAAGCTGCTCGACCCCGACAAGACCGAGCTTCGATTCAACGGCGAATGGATGGACAAATTCACCGCTGCTGATTTCGTCAAACTCTGTGCCCGTGTGACCGTCAAGCAGATCCTCGAACGCGACGATTTCTCCAAACGCCTGACCGAACAGACGCCGATCTCGCTCCACGAACTCCTTTATCCGCTGACGCAGGGTTACGACAGCGTCGCTCTAGAAGCCGACGTCGAGCTCGGCGGAACCGATCAGAAATTCAACCTGATGGTCGGCCGCGACCTCCAACGCGAATACGGCCAGGAGCCGCAGATCGTCATCACCACGCCACTGCTGGAGGGCCTGGACGGCGTCAACAAGATGTCAAAATCGCTGAACAACTACATCGGCATCGACGAGCCCGCCGGCGAAATGTTCGGCAAAGTCATGTCCATCAGCGATGACCTGATGTGGCGATATTACGAACTGCTGACCGATATGCCCCCGGCCGACATCGCCTCGCTCCGCCAGAAATGCGAATCCGGCGACGAGAATCCACGCAACGCCAAGGTCGCCCTCGCCAAGCTGATCATCAAAGATTTTCACTCGCAAACGGGCGCCGATGCTGCAGAAGAAGACTTCGTTCGGCAATTTGTGAAGAAAGAGATCCCCGACGACATCGAAGAAAAGTCGATCGACGCGGGCTCCTACCGCCTTGCCGAACTCATTGTTAATACAGGACTTGCCGCTTCAAAAGGCGAGGCCCGCCGGCTCATCGAACAAGGCGGCGTACGTATCAACGGCGAAAAAGCATCAAACAATGCAGAGGAAATAATGATCGGCAGCGAAGAAATTCTGCTCCAGGTCGGCAAACGAAAGTTTATGAAGGTCTCGGCCAGTTAAAGTGGCCGCCTCAAATAGTTACTTGGAAACGGCCCTTAATAAGTTATAATCGCGACTCAATACCGATGCCAAAACCCATAAGAGCACGACGCGAAAAGCTGACCCATCGCATCAATGAATTGATCGCGACGGAGCGGCCGCTGCGCGAGCTCGCCGGCAACATGTCGAAGATCGCGAAATACGCCATCGATGAGGCGAACAGCCTCTCGCTCGAACGTATTCCCGTCACGCTTAAACGCCTCCCCAAAAAGCTAGAGGGCTTTAAGATCATCCACCTGTCCGATATTCACCACAGCCCGTTCACCGGGCTCGCGCACATCGAACGCACCGTTAAGATCGCCAATCGTCTGCGTCCGGATATGATCATCCTGACCGGCGATTACGTCTCGCACGAGGCGGAGTACATAAGCCCGGTCGCCGAGGTTCTCGGCCGGCTTGAGTCCGAATTCGGCACGCACGCGTGCCTCGGCAATCATGATCATTGGACCGATGCCGAGTTGATCAGCGATCAGCTTCGCGAAAACGGCATCAACCTTCTCGTCAACGAAGGCCAGCGGTTCGAGTCACGCGGAGCAAGCTTTTGGCTGGCCGGCGTAGATGATCACATGGTCGGCCGCACCGATCTTCCCGCGGCGTTGAAGGGCTCATTTCCCGACGAGATGAAACTCCTGCTCGCGCACAACCCGATCATCTTTCGCCACGCGGTCCGCAACGGCATCGACCTTACGCTCAGCGGCCACACCCACGGGGGCCAGATCCGCGTTCGCGATTCTGACAAGCGTCTCATCCGCCGCCGAAAGCTCTCCGCCGGCCTGCACGAACGCAAAGATTCGCAGATCTACATCACCCGCGGCATCGGCACCGTCGTCCTCCCCGTCCGTTATCAGTGCCCGCCCGAGATCAGCCTCCTGGAACTACACAGCACCAGCGGTGAATCGTAAAAGGTATTATTAATTTGGAAACTCAAACCCATTCGCCGTTTGGCAATTGGAACATTGTAAATTGTAAATTGGTAAGAAGAAATGAAGCGCCGCCAGATCAACGCTGACCGAAATTCCGAATTCCGCCTTCCGCATTCCGCACTCAAATGATCTTGACCATTCCCAATCTTCTGACCTTTATGCGAATGGCCCTGATACCCGTCTTCGCGAGCCTTTTGTTTTACGGGAATAGTAACTGGGCTCTTCTTGTTTTTGTGATCGCTGGCGTGTCGGATGGTGTTGACGGCTTCATCGCCCGCCGATTTCAGCAGGAATCCGAGCTCGGCACGATCATCGACCCCATCGCCGACAAGCTACTGATGACGACGGCCTTCATCGTGCTTTCGCTACCCGGCGTGATGGAGCCGGTCCGCTTTTTGCCAGTGCCGTTTTGGGTGACGGCTGCCGTCATTGGCCGCGACGTGCTCATCATCACCGTCGCCGGGGCCATCAACATAATCACCGGCTTCAAGGGCTTCAAGCCGTCCTTCCTCGGCAAACTCTCGACCTTCGTCCAGGTCGTCGCCGTTACGCTGATCCTCATCGCGGCCGTTTCGAACTACACATTTTATCTCCCGACCGTGTACTTCATCGTCGTCCTTTTAGCCGTCGCGTCCGGCATCCACTACATTTTCCAGATCTCACGCCTGATGAAAGAAGACGAACTCGCTCGCGACAAAAGCTGATAGTAATATCTAGCTTCGGCTCACCGAAGAGGCTTAGCATTTTTTAAAAAGATTTGTTTTTGTGTCTTTTCCCGCCTATAATGTGCACTGTTCGTATAACTTAAGAGCGTTTCCTCACACTCACGGCCAATAAACTGGAGGTAAAATGTCCCGATCATCCCACTTGTTCGCAAGTTCGATTCTCCGACCCGCATCACTCGTTTTCCTTTTTGTGACCGGATCGATCCTTTTAACCATCTCGCACGCGTCTGCTCAGGATGTCGCATGTATCAACAGCCAGCGAACCTCGGTAACCCTTGTTGAACGAACCTCAGGCGACCTCGGGGCGTGCCGCAACATTAGAACTCGCGAGCGCCTTTCGTCGGCCGTAGGCATCGATGACTTTTCGGTCTCCGGTTACGTTTTGCACCAGAATGGTTTGCCGCTTTCGGGCGTTTCGATGAAGCTGGAACGAATTACACTCGGCTCGGTGATCACCGTCGTCACAGGAGCTGAGGGCGAATACTTTATCAACGATCTTCAGATGGCGGAACGCGTCCGGTTGACGCCGTCACGGCCTGACTATACCTTTCAGCCCGAAGCGGTGACCCATGACATAGTCCGGGATGCCGTCTTCAACTTTGTCGCCAGCGGGCCGCCGCCGACGCCGCCCGTACCGCCCGCGAACCAGCCGACGCTCGCATGGTCCAGTTATTATCATAATCTGCCGCCCTCAGGAACATCGACCCAGCCAAACGCTGACTACCACGCGATGATCGCACGCGACGCCGCCGGCAATGTTTACGTTGCGGGCACGTCCCATCGCGAGAATTTTAGCGAGAACGGAAACACGGACATATCTCTTTTCAAAACAGATCAGTTCGGCAATCGCGTGTGGTCCAGAACCTTCAATGGTCAGGCCAATTACAAGGATGGCGCATCCGACATTGCACTTGACGGCTTCGGAAACGTATACGTCGCCGGCTATGCCTATGTGACGAATAATAACGTAAGCTCTTACGACTATGTGATACTGAAATACGATCCCGACGGTCAGCTTCTCTGGTCGCGGTTCTACGATCATGGAGGCTCTGACATGCCGGCATCTCTGGCGGTAGATGCGGATGGCAATGCCCACGTGACCGGATATTCGTCTGGTAACTGGCTCAATTACGCGACCGTAAAGTATGCTCCCGACGGGACCGAAGCATGGGTCCGGCGCTACGCCGGCGGATTCGGCGAAATGGCGACAGCCGTCGAACTTGATGCCGCAGGAAATGTCTATGTCACCGGTGCTTCGGGGCATAGCGTCGCGGGCGATGCGGAAGATTTTCTGACGGTCAAGTACAGCCCTTCGGGTGTGGAGCTTTGGGTAAATCGCTACAACCCGGCCAGCGACGGCAACGATGTACCAAAGGAATTGAAGATCGCTTCCGATGGCGGCGTCATCATCGTAGGCATAACCGATAATTTTATTTCTGAGCCGTACACAGTGATCCAAAAGATCGATGGTGATAGCGGCTCCACGGTCTGGGGCGAGAGTTTTCGTGCCGCCACAGGCAGCGAGATCGAAGATGCGCCGCTTGCGATGAAGCTCGACGCCTCCGGCAACATCATTATCGCCGGCTGGGTTCGAACCTCAACTCCAACCGGTTCTGACTACGATGCCTACGTCGCAAAACTTGACACCTCGGCCAAACCGATATGGACGAAAACCTTTGACGGACCCGGCAACAACGATTATGACGGCGACACGAAGCTGGCGGTCGACGCATCGGGAAATATCTACATCGCCCTGGCCACAGAAGGCTTCGCAAACGAAGATATTCAGGTGATCAAGTATTTTCCCGACGGTGAGACCGACTGGACATACCGCTTTGGAAATCCGTACCGAACGCCTGATCGATTCATTAACTGGTTGGACGACAATGCTCCGACCAACATTCTGGTCGATGACGAAGGAGGCGTGTATGTGGCAGCGGAATCAAGGATCCCTACACAATCATTTGACCTCTCGGTCTTCAAGCTTGAGCCGGTCGGCAAGAAAGCCGCCACCGCCTTCGATTTCGACGGTGACGGCAAGGCCGACATCTCGGTTTTCCGGCCCGATACCGGTGTCTGGTATGTCCTGAACAGCTCTGATGGGTCATACTCCGCAACATCCTGGGGCATCGCGAGTGACGCCATCGCTCCTGCGGATTTCGACGGCGACGGACGCACCGACCGCGCCGTATTCCGGGACGGCCTTTGGTACGTGATGCGAAGCTCGGACAACGGGATCGATATCAGCTATTTCGGACT
>JBBQTV010000047.1:0-19593 GCA_038212935.1 Pyrinomonadales bacterium
TGATGCGATACCTGCTGAGACCCTGTCCCGCCGAGTACCCACCAGACCCCGGTCGTTGACCTCCACACTGCAAGGTCAGCCGGAGGAGCGGCATTTGCTCCCGCATCCTCAACCGCCAGAAGTCTTGACCCAGCATATATATATTCTTTACTTAGCTGTGGTGTCGGCGTCGGGGATGGCGAAAGTACGAACGGATTAACGGACGAGAGCATCGAACGGTCCTTTGCTCGAAGTGCGTTCTGCTGAACGGCATCCTCCTGCATGTACTTGAGCGTAGCTCCAGCCGCCCCGGCCGTAACGATCACAATCGCCGCTACGAGCCAAAGCCTCTGCCGAAGATAGCGATAGGATCGAGTAAATGCCGATCCATGAGGCGTACTCGTCGCCTCGATCGCAACGTCGGCGTCTGCCATTTGGGGGTTGCCGATGGTTCCAGATCTTTTTCGTTTGGACATAAACGTATTCCTGAATGAACATGGTCGCTAGAGACCGAGAGGCAAGGCGTCAAGTATTGCCTTTTGTCGATACATTTCGATTGATTTGCGGGAATGAAAGGAGTAGTATGCGGTTGTTGGGGTGCATACGATGGAACCTTTCGTTCCGCTATGTGATCCACATGGCCGGTCGGTAACGTCAATTACCGGCCGGTCTTTATTTTGAACGGATCACGCTTTCAAAAACTGAAAAAACACATATGCCGTCATAACGGACGGGAAGATACGCGGATGAAGCGAAAAACTCCGAACTTGATCGCCGCAAGACCGGAGCAAGGTGTGTCGAATCTTTGTGGAAGATCCAGACGTGTGGTTCGGAAATGGGGAAAATCTAGTATCAAGCTGAAACCTAAAGAGGGAACTAATCGCAGCTAGAAAGAAGAACTCAAAGTTCGTCCTCGACCATTTGTCTCCGCAAAAGCGTCGACAACGAGAAACCAAATCTGCTTGAATGTGAAGCTATCACGACAAAAGTTGCCTGTCAATCCGAAAATCCATCCCATAACACAATCCCCAGCGATCCAAATACGGGATCAAATAGGATTCGTTCATTCTTACTCCAACCGATCGTGCAATTTTCAAATTCGCAACGTTATTTCGTTGGCCCCAGATGTATACGGCTATAATTTACCTGCTCCAACCCAATGGCCACGATTCAAGAACGCTTCGGCCCCCAAAAAGTCCAAAGCATGATCCATAAGCAAACTCACCCGCAGGTCGATCGGTAAATACTCGCTACACTTTGCAAAATGTTCTAACCGGTGACTGTCGGAAGCTGTTGAGAAAAATACTCTCTGATCGCCTTGTCGTAGAAAATCAGATCTTTGCCAAGATGGGTTTCAGTCGCTTTCGAGGCACGTAACTTGCCATTTCGTGGCGTGCTTTTGAATGGAAGCGAGGCAGGCAAGTTATGAAGTACGATTTGAGCAATAGGGTAATTGCCCGGTTTAATGAGCGGACAGCGACGTATCCGAATCGGAGTCTCGATCTTGGGAACATAATTACCCCAGAACTGGGTCTTCTTTCGCCCAATCGGAACGAAATTGCGCCGCGTGGCGGAGGTCGTGAAGCCGCCCTTCTTGCCTACTCAGAACGACTTCGAAACAGTTACAAACAGAACGAAGGTGGGCTGCGGGAAGGAATGGTCAAACTTGGCGAGGCCTTTCGCAACGGCCAATCAATTTCGATCACATGCTTCTGCCGTGCAGGGCAAATGTGTCATGCAGATGTCGTTAAGTTGGCAATTGAAAAGGTTGCAAAGGCTATCGACTCGCGTGAGCAGAACCGTCTCTCACGAGAGACAGTTGTCCAAGATCCTAGTTTCCGTCCATCCAACCCACGAACAGAAAGGGCCATTAACGAGATTCTATCGTTTAGCAAATCCGACATCGCTCTTTCGAAACTTGACGATACAGATGGGCGTAACCCAAGTGCGCACGCTTCCTATCTAAACCGTCAATCACAATTTCTGCGTGATATGTACGAACGGGGCGGAACCGTTAAGAACGGCGTCCTCGTGATTCCTAAAGACATTCAGAATCTCCAATCACCACTGCACTTGACGACGGCTCAATACGGCTTAAAGATACTCGAACCACTACTTGGTGCAGAAAGGACCCGCGAGATCGTCCCGCAGATCCTTCAATACGGCAAAACCATCGCGGGTAGCAATGCCGATCGAGAAACTGAGGTGAAGGTCTTTCGATGGATGTACGACGCCCTCGATGCGAAGCATGAATTGTTAGAGGACCTGAGGGAGAGCGGTAGATCAGAATCGCCTTCAGAGAGATTCGAAAAAGTCATGTCCGACATCGGAAGAGTTGCCGACGAGATGGGAAAGCTGGAATCGTGCGATCGTTTTGAAGAGTTCGAGTCGTACGACGAATCGCGCGTTCAAAATACCGGATATCTACCCGACGCGTTCGGAGAACATGAGAGTTCTATTGAAAATCGTGAACCGCAAAAGGATTCCGAACACGTCCAGGCAACGGTTGGATTCGAACGGATCGAACTGGATGATGCATCGCTGCACGCAATCGCCTCTGAGATGTCGGCCAAAGAATTTCAACACTGGGCTGAAGTCAAACTACCAGCATTAGACGAAGCCCTTGAAAACGGAATTTCACCCTCAACAATCGTGAAGCTGTTTAGGGCAAGATCTAATAAAACCATGGAGAATGGTGTGAAAGGAAAGGAACTGAATTACGAGGACCTTCGTTTCGCCACTGCGTATCTCGAACACCAACTCAAACAGCCAGAAACAAGGCTCAGGCACTTCAACGAACGGTATCGCGATTACGCCCAAATGTTAGATCAATGCAAATCCCGCGACGAAGTCATGGAAGTATCGTCGAAGATACGCATTGAGAATGCCGCTGTAGGCATTTCTAGAGAGCCCGGTATCCATGATCAGAATACAGATATAGCACAGGGTCTAACATCTAAAGAGTTGCAGATGCTATTTACGGAACAATCTCCCAGGCACTACACATCGGAAATGATCGCGACAAAGCTCAATTACGCCGGCAATGGAGTGGCCGCGAAAGCAAAGACCGAAGCTTTAATACGAGGCGAGATCGCCCCGAGTCCAGAGGCTCAAGAATTGATAGAGAGCTTGGAGTCACGAATGGAACGTAGGTACCTAGGCGATTCCTTATCGGCGACAAAGCACTTTCTGCAAAGTCTTAAAACGCCAAATGAGGAATTGCGATTTCGGAACAACTTTGATCACAGTCAAGTCTATCGAAAACTACCGCCTGCGGAGAGAGACTTTGTATATCAGCAGGCCACTTCTCAGAAAAACCAGCTAGAAAAAACCGCCCAAAACATCAATAACAACCGGGAGAGGCATGGGTTCGGCGGATCCGAAGTAGCACGGCCCGACCTCGATGCAACTAAGCTTCGAGACGTGATGAAAACCGAAATGCTCGCTTTGTCGATTGCGAATGCCGATCCAAAAGAAGTCCAGGAACGGACCAGTTCGATCCTGACGGATCACCTAAAATCAGTAGGCTTCGATCCAATCGAAAAAGAAGCGGCACAGTCGTTGTCCAATGCCTTGAGTGAGATCATTTGGGGAAGGGACACTCAACTGAAATCCTCCCGATCGGAAATTCATTCGGAAATGCCGAGGCCGGCCGAACTGAATAGTAAAAACCATACCCGAGACATACCAATAGCTCACTCGCGATAATGCTTACACTATTGGGTGTCAAAATCCTGCCTTAATTCCAGGGCCCAAAAAGACAGTCGAGCGCTTGAAGTTCCCATTGCGTCGGTCCACTAAGGATGGTCAATGGGTTGAGCACCCGCGCCGTTGGACGATCGGATTGAAGCGTTATGTCGATGTGCACGACTGTAGTTTTGCTCAATTAAAAAAAACTATTGACAGAAGACAGGTTCATTGTTACAGTTCCCCAACATTCTTTTTGACAAAGAAGTACAATCCATCGTTCCAAATCAAAGTCAATAGCTGGTTCGTCTCCTGCAAAGACGCATCATTCTTCTGGAGAATCAAATGACGCACCTTTTCCCTAGGTCGAGCGCTGATCGAAATACCCGTTTGTCTAACTACTTTCCTCACATCCGGCAATGTCTGATCGTCTTTCTCCTGATCTCCTTGCTTACCACGTCGGTACCGGCCGCTCCTGAGGTAGTTGTGGGCGTTGCGAAGGAGAGTTTCAGAAGTATTCGTTTCTCCGTCTTGTCGACAAACCTACTTACTTCATTCTTGGGAACTTTCAGTGGGCGAGGTGTCCCGCGTTCCCGCGAAGCGAGTTTTCCCACGACCGTTCAGATCTTTCCCGGTGATATGACAATTCGCCAGGATTCCGAGGCCGTTCTCTCTGCGGTCGGATTCGATTCGAATGGCGAGCCGTTGAGCGGCCTTGCTTTTTCGTGGGAGTCAAAAGAGATCGCGGAGGGGTCATCGACGCGAAGTTTTTCAGGTGGCATTTTCAAGGGACGGAAGGCGGGAACGTTCAGAATTAAAGCAACTCATCAAGGAATATCGTCCGAAGTAGACGTAACGGTATTGCCGACCGACCCGGAAGAGGCCTTCGCGTCGAGCCAGAGTAAAAAATCTTCGATCAGGGTTTCCTCTCGTAGCGGCATCGATCCAAAGGATCGGGAAAAGCTTCAAAAGTATCCCAAAAATCAAAGCGATTCGCTGGTGTTCGAAGAAACGTGGGACGATGGCAATTGGGAATCGGCTCATCTTCCGGGAAATCTCCCGGGTTCACCTCCAGGCGGTGCGATGGACGGTGGTGCAGGCAACGGCAATTTTCAGCTATCGGCCCCTATTGTTTCACTTCCGGGCAGGGGAATCGATCTCGCTCTAAACCTCAATTACAACTCGCGAGTCTGGAACAAGAACGACAATGAGTACACCTATGACATTGATCAGGGCTGGCCCGCTCCGGGCTGGTCATTGGGTTTTGGCAAGATCATTTACATGGGCGAGGGTGGGTGTATGATGGTCGACGCTGATGGAACACGTCGTGGATATACAGGTGTGCCCAATCCATGGAGTAACGGAATGACCTTTAAGGGCCATACGACGGACGGGAGCTTTATCGACTACTCGTGTCGTTTTGATTTCGGGAACTATGGAAGTGGGTCGGCCGTCTTTCCGAATGGCACCCGAATCACCTATTCAACCATTTCCGCGACACCATCGATTCTCCTACCTACTAGCATTACCGACGCTCAAGGAAACTTTATATCGATTACGTATCAGAACCACGCTTCTCATCCAAAACTAAGCACCATCACCGACACCCTTGGCCGGGTTATAACGTTTCACTATGACACGTCAGGGCGGCTGATAGAGATCAAAGCTCCAAGGCTACAGGAACACCAATATGATGGCGGGAAGACCCGCACAGTTATTCGATTGCATTATCGTCCATTGACGCTTAGTCACTCGTTCGCAGGCGGTTCCACGACCGTCGTACGCGAATCGACCGTGCAGGTTCTCGACGCCATATACTACCCCGCGACAAACACAGGTTATTGGTTCGGCGATACAGACTCGTATTCGACTTACGGTATGCTCACGAAAGTTATTGAGCAAAGGGGAATGTCGTGGCAGGCCGGAACTGAAGAGCAGGGGGATATCACCGCCGGGACGATGACCAAACAGGCCTTGTACAATTATCCTTTGGGAACAACAAACGAGACGGGCCGTACAAATGGGAGTGGATTAACAGATGCACCGACGTATACGAAATTAACCGAAAGTTGGGCCGGCCGGGATGTTGAAGAAGACGCGGTTACGACGTATGCATTCGATAACAATACGACAAAGGATGATGGGACATCTATGAGTTACGCGCGAAGTGTGACTGTTGTCCAACCTACCGGCGTCATCAGTAAGCAATTTTCGTATCGAACTCCTGGAGCATGGACCGACGGTCTCGTTTTCACCGACGAGACCTTTGTTTTGAACGGATCGACGGAGGTGCTGATAGGAAGTTCCCTTGTAAGTTGGGATCAAGAAGACGGCACCGGCACGATAAATTATGGAGCACCTAGGCCGGCCTGGGCAAAGGTCTTTGATGAAAACGGCCATTACGTCAAAACGGAATACACATACGGGACCAATAAGTTCAACCAAATAACGAAGTCTTGTGATTACGACAATTCCAATGTACTTCTTCGATGTAATGTTGCGGAATACGAAAATTCTTCTGACTACCTTGGTTCCTTCAGTGGGGGAGAATTTATCTCCGGCCAGCACATATTTAATTTGGTAACCAGCACCAGAGTCGAAGATCCCCAGCAGGAGGTCTTGTCCCGTACAGATTATGAATATGACAACTATTCGTCGGTTGCATTGCAGAACACTCCTGACGTAATTCAACATAAACAAGATCACAACCCCTTTACAACCCATCTCGAAGATGGTCAGTGCCTGACTTGGGACCCGCCTTTTTCGGAGCCGAGCTGTTCGTTAGATGGCGAGCTGGTTTGGGTCCCGATTGGAGGTGGCTATTACGAAAACTGCTCATGTCAGAACTATGATCAGGTAAGCGTTTACGACTCCGCGACGGACAAGCGGGGGAATATCACAAAGGTGACAACATACAGTGACGCTGACGGTCAATCCGGAGCGATCCACGAAACAAGGGCATATGACATAACCGGAAATGCGGTCAAGATCTCATCGGCATGTTGCGAAGAGACTTCGATCGAATTTCCCTTGTCGACCATGTACGCATATCCCACGTCCCAGACAAGGGGAGCGGCCGACCCGATGTCGCCGCATAGGATGACTACGACAGCGACATTTTCCTTTGAGACGGGGTTAACCCTCTCGGCAACGGACGCAAACGGCTTGACAACCCAAAGTTGGTATCACCCTGACACGCTTCGGCCAATGAAATCTGTTTCTTCCACGGGTTCCTATTCGACCTTTTCATATGATGATTCGGCTATGACGGTGACCGAAGAGGTGTTTGACGACGATGACGACCCGGCAGGGAAATCGATCAAATATTTGAACGGGGTCGGGCAAGTTCGCAAAGTAGAGTCCTACGCGCCGGGCAGCATTGTCGATATAGTTGAGACGCAATATACGAGGTTCGGCGAGGCCTGGAAACAGTCGCGGCCCTACAGGTCGGGCGATACGGTCCAATGGTCTGAAAACTTTTACGACAGCCAACGGCGGCTGATTAAGGTTGTCGAGCCGGACGGAAGCTACACCGAAGCATTCTATAACGAAACTACACTTCCTGATTCGGTGAGTGCGAAACCTGGTTCGACGACACGGATCGTCGATGCGTGGGGTCGTGAACGATGGGGTCGCTATGATCAGCAGGGTCGACTTGTTGACGTGGTCGAGCCGAATCCCGACAAGACTGCCAACCCGAACGGCAAGGTAACGGTCGCGGGCAGCCTGCTCACGAAATATAAGTACGACACTATCGGGCGATTGGTCGAAACGGAACAAGGATCACAGTTCCGTAAATTCAAGTATGATTCGCTCGGGCGCTTGACTCGGCAGAAACTTGCCGAACAGACAGCTACTTTGAACGACGCCGGAACATTCGTAGGTTCGGGCGGTTCAGGTGCAACTTGGAGCGAGGCGTTTGTTTACGATAGCCGTTCGAACCCTGTCCAAAAGACGGACGCACGCGGCGTAAGGACAAATTTCTCTTACCAAATCAGCGGCAACCTCGATCCGTTGAATCGTTTGCATTCCCGAAGTTACGACACATCAGGGCCGCTTCAGTCAGGCCTGACGATTCACAACACCTGGGGCTCGGTCGTGACTTATGAATACATGGCGACGGGCGATAAGACACGGATAAAGAAGATCGAGACGCAGGGTATTCTAACCGAAGAATACACCTATGACTCCCAATCCCGCGTCAGTGAATTCAAGCAGACGGTAGGCTCACGCGAAAACTATCCGATGACGACGAGCTATCTTTATGACACGCTCGACCGTGTCAATGAGGTTCACTATCCGGCACAGTACGGCCTTTCGGGCAGCCCTAGAAAGGTTGTCGCCCACAGCTACGATTCCGCAAGCCGGCTGAGTCAGATGTCTTATGACGGAGACATTCAGGCGTCGGGCCTAATGTTCAACGCCGCTGACCAAACAACGGAGATCAAGATTGGCGCCGCCGGAACTTATCAGGTTACAGAGGAGTATACCTTCGACCCGCAGACGGGTTTGCTGACGAACCAAACGGCGAAACGCGAGGACCCTAACGGGACTTCTACACTCCTAAATCTTTCATATGAATACAACCGTTTGGGAAGTGCGGGCAATCTAAGCGGAAAGACAGGCCATCTGACCAAGATCATTGACAACTTAAACACAGCCAAGAACCGCGAGTATGAGTTTGATGCGGTTGGCAGATTGACGAAAGCCAAAGGCGGTGCAACCGGAACGCTTTGGGATCAGACCTACACGTATGACCGCTACGGCAACAGAACGAATGTAGTTGCGAACGGTGTCGCTGCTGATAACTCGGCGATACCACTCGATGGGATTCCGAATCTGAGTTACGACAACACAACGAACCGGATCACAACGACCGGATACGAATACGACGTGGCAGGGAACCAGACCAGAGCTTTAGCGGCGGATGGAGTAAGCTGGGTCAAATACGAATACGATGCCGCAAACCGAATCTCTATCGTAAAGGCCGATGACGGGCCGCAAACGACGCTCCAGTGGTTTCATTACGGCTCGACGAACGCTCGCGTCATGGACTTTGACTCGACGGCCGGGGCTATAAAACTTTCGGCCTCACTCGGCGGCACAACGCTTGCCGAATACATCGAGTTCCAGTCCGCGACTCCGACGTGGACGAAAAGTTATACATATCTGGGGAGCGGTCAGTTGTCGACCGTAACGCCAGACGGCCAGGGCGGTGAGTATGTAGAGTTCAACCATCCTGACAGGCTCGGAACGCGGCTCGTGACGAACCAGCAGGGCGGCACGGCTTACGAACAAGTTCTCCTTCCGTTCGGGACAGCGCTCAACGCCGAAAGCACCCTTACGACGAACAATAAGCGCTTCACGAGCTATGACCGAAGCAATGCCACCGGCCTCGACTATGCCGTCAATCGAACCTACGACTCCAAGCAAGGCCGCTTCACAACCGTCGATCCCATCGGCATTTCCGCCGCTTCTCTAGCATCACCGCAGACGTTGAACCTTTACACCTACTGCGGAAATGACCCGATAAACTACACCGACCCGATGGGATTGTTCTTCGGAAGCTTATTCAAGTGGGTTGGAAAAATCTTTAGGGCGGTGATGGATGTTCTCAAATGGGTGGTCGTCGCGGTAATCGTAGTTACGGTCGCGATCGCGATATTTAAATCCGGCGGGGCGGCAGGCGCATTCTTATCACAAATTCTCGGACTGGTCGGTAAAATCCTTGGGCTCAAGATGACTGCGCCAATGATAATAAAGAATCTTGCGGGGACAGCTATAGGGATCAAATGGGGAACGCTTACCGTCGGCCTGTCTGGCAAGATGATCGGGGGGGCGTTTGCGGTCGGGGCCGTTGCAAGTAATTTTCAAAACGGCGACGATGGTACTGGGGATAATCCCGATCAAGCTTGGGGGCGAGCTTTCAGAGACGCCTTTAACCTTTTGCAACATCAGCCTTGCTCGGACTATATTACCGAGAATTCCGCCACAAGTGATTTGGGTGTGGGAAGAGATCCAGGACAAAAACTCGTAAGCATGAATGCGAATGGTCTAATTAGAGATGCTGAAACCGCTTACATTCCAGTTAATGGTGTTAATGCTGTCGCCACCACACAGCAATTTGTTGATCCCAGAACCGGTAAGGTAAATAGTACCGGAAAGATGACGATCGGGAAAGTGTTTTATGATGGCATAACAATCAAAAAGCTTTTCCCGAGCACTGGTTCACCGAGGGCCGCACGTGCGATGGTGTTTCTCCATGAATTGAAACATGCTCTCGGAGGGGTTCATCCCGATGACGATACTTCTTGGACAGAAAATATTGTTGAGAAGTGTTTGTCCAGACTCGACATGTCTAAATATTAGAAACTCTACATGTTAAAGTATTAAATAAATCCAAGAGGATCCAAGGAATTATGAAAAGCAGGGGTAGGTTCAGTTTATTTTCTGCACTTGTACTATCAATTAGCTTCGGTGTGGGATGTAGTGATTATACTCAAGGAGTTCCAGAGGTCGGTTCGGAGCTTGAGCAAATTCCGAATCCAAATCCACCCGACCGGACTTTAAGCACTACTTTGACTGGGTTCGATATAGCGGCTTGCGAAGGGCTGCTAATTGAGGTCGTTGCAGAGCGAAACGGGATGGTACTACCTAATGGAAAACTTATTAGCCTTCGTCTCTTAAAAGACGGCAGAGCTGAATATGACTCAATTACGGAGTCTCTGATGACAATAAGAAAGACCGTGGTTTTGTCGCAGTCCTCGGTGGAGAAGATTACGGCAAAACTTTCTTCAGTTGAATTTCGAGCCCTGAAACAAAGTTTTGTAACCAGGAATAATTGCGTTGACAGTACGTTCGAACGCGAAATAAATTACTGTGAAGGCTCTAATATAAAAAAGACAATTCGAATTCAGGAGTGTGGGCTGATTGACCCAAATCTAGGCGAGGAACTGCCTGAAATTTTGAACGCCCTGTTACATGACATTGACCAAATTACCCGATAGAACGGCACGACGACACTGCTAAATCTTTCATGAAAACAACCGTTTGGGAAGCTTGTCACCTTCTTGCGGATCTATTTTTTTCTGGCCCTTTCGCCGAATGCACCGCTTATTCCTCGACGATGAGCCAGTCGAGTCAGCAGATCATTCGCCGAAAGAAAGTCGCCGGCCGTGATCTTTCTGGCCCCGAGTTCAAATATCGTAAACGTCTCGCCCTCGAACTGAACGGGCTTTTCGAGCAGCTCGCGGCCGCCGTCCTGAAAAGCTTTCTCGCCTTCTCCTGACTCGAACTCGAATTTGTTCAGTTCCTTATTTACTTTGCCGTGCTGAAGGCCTAATGCCACGCGATCGGCGTTGTATTGCTCGATCGCTTCGATCGCCTGCCGCCAGATCCGCGAAAGCCGGAATGTGGCTTTGCCGGAAGGCCGGAATCGTTCGTGAGCTTCGGAAGGGATCCTGATTCAAATGCGGCCACGAGGTGGCCAAGCTGTACTTTCCTTTATCGATCTGCTGCGCAGCATTGTGGTGGTGCTCGATAAGCAGGTAATTTTCACTACCCACGACGAGAACTTCCACCGACTGTTTCAAAAGAAGATCCCACCAACGCGTTTCCGGTCGGAATTTCTCGAGTTGGAAACTTACGGCAAAGTCAAAAGACCGGACGGTTGATCAATCTAGGGTTGTCTGAATAGGCAGCCCTCGCGATGCCCAGTTTCTCCAACAACAAGTGACCAAGACCGGTTTGGCCCTCGTGGATCGCATTTCGTTTGTTCGCGGTATTCGAGCGACCACCGGCACCCAGCACAGTCCCCGACTTTTGCCCGGTTTACGCCTTTCATTTGTGCGGCACAAGATTCAGTTGTCAATAAGAGCTCCTCTCTCCCCATTCGATCAGCTTTAGTTCAAATAATTGCCACGAACTTCTTCGGGTTCCGTTCGGGATCGAACTTAATCTGAGAGGACACTAGCGACGTTGCGTACAGTGTCGGAAGTTGGATTGACAAAGCGTGCGAACGTGTTCGATTGAGTATGGCCGGATATGCTCATTATCTCGGCCGGCGGAAGGCCGGCATTACCATGCGCGTGATCGACGTGTGCCGCAGATTGTGGAAGCTTAGGTCGTTAATTCCCAAATCGGAAAAAGTTTTAGTGAATGACCGCCTATTATCGGAAATATTAAATACAGAAGCGTCTGCAAACTGTGAAGACTATCTCCCCAAAACGATCCTAGGTAGAGAGATAGCGATCCAAGCTTTTGGCAGATTCTGACACGCTCTCGTGAGTCTGGTTAAGATATCTAAGAAAAGTGGACATTTGGGTATGTCCAGTTATCTTCATCACTTCCGACACTGGTACGCCTGCTCGAATCAATCGCGTTGTCGCGGTATGGCGTAGATCGTGAAACCGGAGATCCTCGACGCCTGCCTCAAGGCACAATGACTTCCAGCCGTTTTTTATAGTCGAAACGATGCCAAATACGAGCTCGTTTTGATTTTGAGGGGACTTATCCCAGAGGTTAGTAAGCTCTGCGAGCATTCGTTTCGTCATCCCGACTACTCGCATCTTCTCGGTCTTTGCATTTTCGGCACGAACGGTGATGCGACCGCTAGCGAGGTCTACATCGCTCCACCGCAATTTGAATAGCTCGCCACGTCTCATCGCTGTATCGACTGCAACTGTTATGAGAGCGCGCAAGTGCTGTCTGCGGTCTTCACACCCGTCAATTAGTCGGGCCTCCTCCTCACGGGTAAGGATTCGCTCCCGCATAACTTCCGCAGCACTTGAAATCAGTCTAGTTCCTCTTTAAAACGGGGTAACATTGATCAGCCCTTCGCCCTTTGCAAAATTTAAGAGGGCACGCAGTAGTTCAAGTTCGCGGTTCACCGATGCGATCTTCCGCGGCCGTTGCAGCGTAAGTTTTGGCAGCGCTGGCCCGCCGGGCTTACGCCTTTTAGCCGAAAGATTTACGGAAATTTCGACTGGTTCCGAAAGCCGCTTCACTTTATACGACTCGATGTCGCTCGGCCGAAGGCCTCTAACCTTCCTGTCTCCTAACCCGTCAACAAGATTCCTCAGAGCCGAAATCGCGGGGCCGACTGATCGCCTTCCCGCCACTTTTATTCCGTTTTGGTAAGTGGCAGGAACAAGTTTTAGAGATTCGTATTTCTCGGCGAGTTGTCGGATGGTAATGTGATCCGATTCAAGTGCGAGTTGACCGCTCTGTACGAGTTCGTCTCGCATTACTTTGATCAGCTCATTTGCGTGTTTGCGATTCTTTGCCCGACGTAGTTTTTCTTTACGCTTTCCGGTGAGTTCATCACGGTACTGGATGCGGGCGTAGATAAGGCCGTTAATAGCGTGTCAGAATCTGCGAAGAGCCTAGATCGTTACCTATCTGCGTAGGATTTGGAAGTTCGTGGTGGTTATTTGAACTAATACAGATCGAAAGAGCAGTGCAGAAACTCTGAATAACTTTTTGTACTCTTTGCCAGAGAAAAGCGGGCGTAAGCGGGGCACAGAGTCGCCTTGAGTGTCATCGAGAGCCCTTTCGGCCAGCAAGAACATCCGCGGAGTTTAGGGCGTAAATACATTGAATCCGAAACGTTATTCTGGAGCCGAATGTCATCCCGATTTCAGGTACCGCCGGTCCGCGAACGCCGTGAGGATATCGCCGTCCTGGTCGAACGCTTCAACCAGAGGTTCTCGGCCGACTACGGAAAAAGCCGTAGACCACCTACCCTAACCGCGCGCGAGGCGAAAATACCCCGGGGGGACCGATCAGACAAGGTTGACTACTATGACGCCGTCTTGTCCGTTAGAACCTTCCTTCGGCCTCAGGTCGCAGATCGTTCCGATTTCGCTTCAGTTGGCTTTGCCGATCGAGTCGCAGTCCCGTTCCAATTCCTTCTTCTTCACCAAGTCGTGATGATTGGTTTGGGCGACGATGAAATCATTGTTATTAGTGACTGGTCTAGTCGAACCCTACCGGTCCTTCCGGAATTAGATTCATCACGCTTTCTCGTTATTCGTTTCGCGCATAAGCAACCTTTCACCCTCCCGTAGGTTATTGTGTTCACCGAAGACCATGTGAATCGATAAAAGTAGTTGCTCCGTCTCTTCCTTCGCAAGGTCGATTAAATTTCCTTCTAACAGTCTTGGCAGGCTCAAGAATAGAATTTCTGCGTTCTGCAAGGTTTGAATTGCGATATACGCCAAAGCTATAGAGACCTCGGAATTATAACCGTCCTTGAGAAAAAGATCTCCCAACGATCTTTCCACCCGTCTCCAATCCTCGATCGATAGCGGTTTCATAAATCAGCTCCAATAGGCTTAGGCCACAATCAAAAACGGGGAATCGGGAATCGTCGTCCCGGTATTGGAAGCGGCGGATATTGCCTATAATATTCCTCAATCTGCTTATCGGATGGAAAAGGCGGTATGCTCGGAAGATTGTCCCATAACTGCCGAAGTGCACTTTTCTTTCCAGCCTCCCTTATTTTCTTTGGTACGTCTGCGAAAGCAGGAACCGGCGGTGGTGGCCCTTGATCCTGACATTTCATGGTATATTCCATTGAGGCAGACCTCATTTGATTCACATGCGTTTGGTAATTTTCCAATTGCCGAGTGTTGTAACGCTTTCCAACTCCCGGGACATGGAAACTCCATTTTTCAAAGTCCGTACCGTACATGTCGAGGTGACGCTGAGCCTGGCGAGCATGGCTGCGAATCTTCCGAGCCAATGACCTACATGTGCCGTCGGAATCTTCTTGTCCCTTTTTGGGTGTCAAGGAGTCAAAGATTCCGCCGCCGAGACCGCCGCCGCCTCCGGGATTGACTAGCGGTCCCCCGCCGCCGCCGCCGCCCATTGGAACGCACTCTTCAAATAGATAGCCCCATGAAACAGTTTGTCCTGTTTCCTCGTCAATGACGACAGTTGTTTGCCCATATCCAAATGCTTTTGAATAGTAACCTGGCAAGCAACCTAGTAATCCGCTGGGATCGACGAAATTGACCGGGTCATTCGAAACATATGTAAAGCGATTGAAGCTTTGGGGATCACCCACGTTCATCGATCCGTTGTAAGGGTCGGGCGATGACCATCGTCCGGCTTGGCTTTCGAGTTTCCTGAACCAGGTGTGTTGCTGGCCTGTTTGATCGCTTTCGGTGAGACCGTAGCCTTGACGCGTCGCCTTGTCGGCAGAGTAACCCTGTTCAACCTTTCTTAATCCGATGCCAACGCCGATGTCTTCGCCGAATGTTTGATGATCCGTTCGGGCGACGACGAAGCTGTTCGAGTTTGTCACCGCTCTAACCGAGCCTTGCCAATCCTGCTGTATGTATTTCACGCCTCCTATTGATTCAGCCGCAACGCCGTATTCAGCGACTAATTTTCCGAAAGAGTCATACACCATAAATTGCCAGACATCATTGATCTTAGTCGCAACACGCTTGCCAAGAGCATCATACACCGTCCAGGCATCGAGCTGACTTGTTTTCGTCGCCCTCACCTGGCGGCCGTTCGCGTCGTAAGCAAAGCCGAGGTCCCGAAACTTTTCGTCGGCGATAACTTGCCCTGCATCGTTGTACGTTGTTCCGCTAGCGAACCGATTGGTCGCCCGATTGATGTCACTGTCCTCGATTGGTGTGAATGGAAGGGGGTTAGTCTGACCGCTTGTCGGGTTGCTTGCCACCTTCAAATATTTGTTTCCAAACCTATCGAAATCGAACACTTGCTTGTACGTTAGAGAATCATTATCGCCGCGATGTTCTCTCGCTTCCTTCAACCTTCCGAGGGAGTCATAGCCCAACCTCTGGGAAGCCTGCTTGTTTGCCCCTATAAACGAATCAATTTTTGCCAACTGTCCATTGTTCTTACTCGGATCTACATTTCCGGTCGCGAAATTCATCTCGCCGAAGCCGTATTCATACTTCTGGAGAACTTCCGTACCTTTATTTAGGCTCTGCGAAGTCATCTGAAAACGATCATTGTACGCAAAGGTTTCGTTGGTTCCGTTGCCGAAGTTCATTTGCGAGAGCATTCCTTGTGTATTGAACGTCAGGCCCGAAACATAAGTCCGGTGGGCGTCAGAAACTTCGGCCATGCGCCCAAAATTATCGATCTCGGTCTCGACAACGCGCCCGCTCGGATACGTCTGGCTCGTCATTTGTCCGACAAGATTGTAGCCGTACTGCTGCAAATACGTCTCACTGCCGATTGATTGCGTATGTTTGATCACTTGTCCGGCTTTATCATAGCGGTAGTTGTGGATAGTCGCAGGCGTACCGTAGCTTGGCACATCTGCCGTTTCAACCTTTGTCAGTTTTCCCTTATTATAGGTTCCCGTTTCGGGCTGATCATAGGTATAAGTTACCGTGGGAGTCTGATAACCGCTCTCGCCGGAATATGTCACTGTGAAGACGCGATTCAGGCCGTCGTAGCCCAAGGTTGTCTTTACGCCGCGGGCATCCACGCCCCATTCCAAAAGGCTGTCGGTGTCGTATTTGTAAACTCCCGTCCAAGTTCCGCTTCCGCCGATATAAACACCTGCATCATTCAGCGTGGCATTCGCCTCAACCTGCCGCTCATGTGTCAGCCGCGAAAGCCCATCGTATTTGAAAAGCCTTTCCTGCGTTGCCGTACCGTCTGATTGGATTATCTTTACGAGATTATCGTTCCCGTCGTACTCGTAATACGTCGGCTGGTTCCCAAGCACACCATTTGCGTCCGGTTCGTCCACTCTTACGATTCTACCAAGAGCGTCCGTCGTCTGCCTACGCTTTTTTCCGGCCTGATCAGTTACCGTTGCAACCAGACCGAGATATTCGTTCTCAACGGTAGTTCCGTCCGGCAGTGTCACTTCGAGAACTCTGCCCAGTCCGTCGAACTCGGTCGCCTCCGTGAAACTAACTCCGCCCGGCCGCGGGTCAGCGAGATTCGTGACTGTATACGAGGTAAAGCTCTGGAACGCCCGGCCGATATTGTCAAAGTCGACATCGTTCGACAAGTAGCCCTCTGCCGTCTGATTTCGACTGCGAAATCCCTGCCCGATGCCGTTTATGAACGACCAACTTGAAACGCTTCGGGACGCGTCCAGACTGCTCGTCGTTTTTACGTGATAAGGATATTCCGTATCGTTGAACTCAGTTTCGGACCACGCCCCGTTCGGCATATCTACTCGAGTTTGTCTCAAGGTATCAGGGTCATACGTGACGCTTGTCGGCTGCATGTTCGGATCAACCGAGTTGAGAAGCAGTCCGGTGTTAAAGTCGTATGAGAAAGTCGTCTCCAATTGGCCAGCGTCGCCGTCCTTTTGCTTCGTTGGCCAGGCATATAGATTGGTGCTGGAATATACCCACTCTCGTTCCTTGCAGCAGTCAGCGCCTGTCTGTACAAGATTGCCGACAACGTCATATTTCATAGTCGTTTCGGTCTTGTTGGGGTCCGCACCGTTCGTTGGATCGGCAAAAGAAGTCACTTTGGTTACATTCCCGCGATAGTTTGTTGAGGCATTGAAGACCGGGACCGGGTAGCATACCTCTTCCAAATTACACTGACATTCCATTGGGTCTAGCGGATCCTGACATTGCAATGGACAGTTTTCGTAGCAGGTTTGACCTTCGGCAACGCCTTCATTAAAAGCGGGATCGTGCATCGTGATTGGGGAGGAACCATACTGCAGCAAAGACTCGCCGTCATACTCATAATCCGTCCTAGATACAACTGTAGCCCCTACGAATTTTTTTACAGATTTTGGAAGGCCAAACAGACGATTATTGATCCATCCGCTTCCATTCTCATAAGTGATTTCAGTGCGGCGAAGTTCGACGCCAAGCTCTCCAGGCGTATCGAAGTCGTGTTCCGTTATTTCCGTCTGATTGTTATAGCTATCGTACTCAAAAGAGATCGCCCGAGTCTGACTGGCATCATTCGTTGTTTCCACCTTTGTCGCTCGAATATTCTTTCGTCCCGGAGCCGTCGCCTGATTTCCCCAAAACGTTTTCGAATGAGCCCAAGTTGTATACCCGACTCCATTAGAAGTTCGAATAAAAGTATCTGTTATGAGCCCGTCATCCCATTCATTTGGTGCGATCTTCGCCCAACTTTCGGTGATCGTTCCGTCAGGAGCGACGATCGCAGTCTCGGTCCGATTATTTGCAGTGTTTTTAACGACGTTGAATACCGTTACCGGTGCCTGGGCTGTTGTTCGTCCAAGCCAGTCGTCGGTTCTAGTGGTATAGGCCGGAACTCCGGTCAGAGGGGTACCAAGCGCAAGCGGGTAATTATAGGTCGTCGAGGCTGCAGTCTCTCCGTCGCTTGTGACAGCTCCGGTCGAAGTCAAGCTTGTCGAATTAACTGTCATATTCCGAAGACTGGAGATCTGATAGATCATTCCCCAGCCAGGCGAATAATCATAACGATACCCGCTTTGATTACCCGGGAAGTAAACGTGCGTGAGTACAGTGGCTGTAGAAGGAACGATGTGTCCGGACACATCACCCGAGAACCGTTGTGTCTGGGTATCGAAAGTGATCGTGTCGTAGTAGAACCTAATGGTTTGCCGAGGGTCTCCATCATCTATTCCCGGCGTTGTCACCGCAACAACTTTGTTTGACGTGTCGTAATGGAATGTGATGTAGCGTTCGAGACTATCCTTGATATACCAGATTCGGCCGACCGAATCATTAGTCGGCTTTTAGGTCATGCTCCCATCGCGGAAGATCCATATCGGAGAGACTGATTTGAACCTTGCCGCCGATTTGCACGTCTTCTTCGTCTGGGTCTAGGAAATCGTCATCTTCGGGTTCTGCATCTTCGTAAGCCATCGAGACATCGGTAATGCTCAGGTCTTTGCCGCCTTGCTGAAAGGCCGCGATTTGACCGAGTGTACGAAGATGGTTAGCCTTTAACTTTTTCAAGGTCAAACGAAATGCCTCGACCGAGCTTTCGAGCCGCTTTAACAGATTGATCGTCATCAGGGCTTGCAGGCTCTTTTCACGATCCGCCTGTCTGAATTTGCTCTTCCCCTCGTGAACTTCGGTGTCGTACATCGCCTCGTACTTAGCGAGCCGACTATCGAGAATGTAGAGAATCGGCGCATACACCGCGAGCTTCATCAGCGTAAGCTGGCCGAAGATCTCGTTGAAACCGATAACGTCGTCCCGACTCGTCAAAGGACAGTGATGTGATATGGGGTGCCGGCGTTCGGGAAAGCTGCCAATGTCGCTGGTGTCGTAATATTTCTCGATATGTTTACGCGACCTCGCGATGGTCACGCTATCGAGCAGTTCAAAAAAATCGAAATCTAGCGATTTCATTATCGCCTCAGGAGTGCGTTCCTCAGGCGGCAGTTTTGACCATACATTGAACGCCGACTGAGCACGACGAAATATTTCTTCGACACTTCGTTCCGTTTTCAGATTTCGGCTAAGGTTTTCGGATTCCCCTTCGTAAGCCAGAGCGAGTTGATTGCGCAGGTCAGCAAACCGATTATTCACCGGGGTCGCCGACAGCATGAGAACCTTGGTTTTGACGCCCTGTTTGATGACTGAATTCATCAATTTTTGGTAACGGGTCTCTCGCTCTTTAAATGCTTCGTTTGTTCGAAAATTGTGCGATTCATCAATAACTACGAGATCGTAATTCCCCCAATTGATCTTGTTTAATGGCAAGCCGAGCGAATAGCCGCCAGTGCGCTGTAAAAGATTCGACTTCGCGTCGCGGCACTATTTGCAGGTGGAGCTAAACAATTTATCAGGAGGGTTTCCACGTCGGTCAACAGCTGCCGAGAAAACCGAATGCCGACTGGAAGATGAAGGATGCCAACTGATACCCGATGTTGGAAGATTCCCAGTTCTGCTTCCAGGAGGTTCCAACATCGACCCTTCCCCGATCTGGTCCAGCGTTTTCTCACACTCGAACCAG